>JBFFCR010000011.1:0-24024 GCA_041559855.1 Anaerolineae bacterium
ACTTGGGCTTTCGCTTGCGATGAACCTAGCCTCGGCTCTACTGGGGATTGTACTGGGACGTTTGTGGTTGGGTCTCGTTGAACCTTCTGTGCTGGTCTACCCAAGGTCTGATTACTTTGAGCCTCCGGCTGGAGGAATTAACAGACTATGGCTCAAGTTGACGGCTGTTGCTTGGGCACTATCGGTGGTGAGCGAAGGAGTGATCCTGATGCTGCTGGCAAGGGTACGGCCTCCCACAGAAAAGGTTCGGCTGGTGGGAAGGATTTGGTTGGCATCTCTAATAGCCAATGTAGTCAGCTACGTCGCAGTTTTTGTTGTGTATCCGCGTGTTGCACCAGAATTCTTGTGGATTTTTCGATGAATTCGATCTGGAGTGCCGCCTCTCTAAAAGCGGCTTGTACAGGTTGGGGGCCACTATCTACCATTTGCCGACACGAGGCCATCTCCCTGCAGCGCCATTCGGCAAAGGGCGAGTCGCTGGAGATCCGGGCGCTTATCGCTGACGCAGCACTTACTGCCCGGCGCTGAGGGCCGGAGGGTGAACGCAGAGCAGGTTGCCGCCAAGGAGAGAAGGAATGACACAAGATCAACCGATTCTGCCTTTTGACTGGTTCGCGAATCAATTCACGGCCAAACGTCGCGAGGAATTCATCGAAAAGATCTACCCGCACATGAAGGATTATCTGAAACCGGGTGATCGTGTGGTGGATCTCTGCTGTGGTGCAGGTCCGATCGACATCTTTCTGGAGGAGCAAGGTGCGCAAGTCACCGGCATTGACCTCGCCCCGGGTCTCATCGCTCTGGCGCGTCAAGAAGCCATCGAACGGGGAGCAAAGGCCGAGTTCGTACAGGCCAATGTCCTGACCTACCCACTTGGGGACGAGATCTATGACCTCGCGGTATCCTTTGGCAATGCGATCCTCGATTTTCCCCACCAGAGCTTTCCCCGGTTCCGGGATCGGGTTTGTGATGCACTAAAGCCCGGGGGCCACTTGATCCTTGAGTACCGTGATGGATTGGAGAGAGTAGCCTCGATGAGCGAACCGAAAGAGATGGTGGAACAGGGCGTGGACAGTCTGATCTTCCGCCGTTTCATAGAATACGATCCTGTGATTGGCGCCTTCAAGATGGAGTACCGTCGCCTATCAACCAATGAGACATACCAAGCAACAGGGTATGTTTACACGGGGCCATTGATTCGATTATTGATGGAGGTGAGATTCGAGTTCGTTCAATCGATCCGCTTGGATCATAGCTTCATGGATGTTTATGTCAAGCACCAAGCTGATTCGTAGCCGTAGTCGGGGGCCGCACGAGCTGCGCATGGCAGTTTCGCAGTCCGTGGCGCCGCTGCTACCACCGTATGCTAGGACGGCCTGACCTGGGAACGCACAACAGTAGTACCTTGCCGCCCTCCAGCATCAGGGATCAACCCGTGCACGCAATCGAGTCGCTTGGAGCCTACTCCGTGCCCTACCCTGACCTCGAGGCCCAGCGACGCCGTGGTCACCGGGACTTTGACCAGCTATGACATTCTTCGCCGCTGCGCGGGCACAGGTATCGTCGAGGAGATACGAGAACTGAGTGTCCAGGCCGCAGAGGTGCAGCAAGATAGACATGACCAACCACACTCTACGGGAAACATCGGAGAAGGGACTGGGGGTGTTCGCTGCCAGGGACATCAAGCAGGGTGAGTGCATCCTTCACGTCGACCTACATGGCTTTCAGACGTACACACTGGCGGAACTTGAGCACGCAGTTGAGCAGAATCCAGAGCTGGACGGGGATCACGTGAATTACGTGGGCCGTGGCAGATACGTAATCGACAATACGCCTGCTTCGTACATGAACCACTCCTGTAACCCAAACTGCTGCTTCAGGATGGAGTCGATCGCGGTGTACGACGTTCTTGCACTCCGAGACATAGCCAAGGGAGAGGAGCTATCCCACGACTATACGGCCAATGCTATCGACCAGTTTGCAGGGCAGGGATTCTGGACCTTGGAATGCCGCTGTGGGAGCAAAGACTGCCGGGGAAAGGTGACCGGAGACTTTTTCGAGATGCCCGAGGATTGGCAAGCCAGGTACTATCCATACCTACCGCCATCCATCAAGAGGAAGTACAGTGGCCGTTTTAGGCACTTGAAGAAGTGAGGCAGATGCGCCAAGGATGCAGGGAGCAGGGCCGTTCACGATATCTGTCGTGTGGTGATCTTTCGCACTCGTGCAGCCGGGCATGACATCCATTCCTCTACTTCACAGAAAGGCGACAATACATGGCGAGCCATAATCGATCACACCGGCTGCTCATCACGTTACTGGCGGTTGCTCTGGCTGGAACGTTTTTGGCCCGGGCGCAGACTGTCTGTGCCTCGCTCAGCCAGCAAGATCACGATGACCTGACCGAAAGCCTGCAGATCCTATCGACCGGTTGGGATCAGGACCATGTCAACCGCGCCAATAGCATCTTGTCCAAGCCAGAGTACACCACAGCGGACTGGCAAGAGTTCTTCAGTGAGTACTTTGGCGCCAACCCCTTCACCGATCACCTGCGAAACTACTTGGGGTACCCGGTCTTTTCGTGGTTCGATGACGATCTCCACCTGAAGCTGCAGACCGCTTTGCTGCTTCCCCTGGAGGTCGAGATCGAGGGCATCATGGCTGCGCATGCCGCCGATCTGGGCAGTGCTCTGAGCAGTGATCCCGACTTGCGGGAGACGTTACTGAACTCGCACCGCTTTTTCAATCACATGGCCCAATGGGGCGTGATTGCAGAATCGACCTATGCCGAGATCTATGCCTTCTACACCAATCATGTAAATGCCTATCCCCAGCTCTGGAAGAGCACCGTGATCATTGACACGTCCTCCCAGCCATACGTGGCGGCGGTGCGAGCCCAGATCTATATGAACCTTGGTGACATCTTGCCCCTTACAGCCTTCCGCAAAGCCGAGATCTCCCAGACCATTGAGCTCTACGGCACGCGTGCAGCGCTCTGGACAGACTACACTGTGTTGCTGATCGACAACAACGGACTGGATCAGGATCAACTGAATGTAGTTCATGCGTACCTGGGGACACTGCCCACTGGCATCCACGACCTGCGGTACATCACAGTGAACAGCTTGCTCGGCAACGAGGGGGACCAGTACCAATGGCTCGCCAACGACACCGGGGTCAACATCGTTGACTTGAGCGTGGGACAATGGATCGAGAATGGCTTTCCAGATGACGTCTCGCCAGTCTATACAGATGTGTTTTCCCTGGTCCTGGCCCACGAGGTGAATCATCGGGTGGATAGAACGTTCACGAGCACCTACGCCGACCTTGCCCAGCGCCGCGACGATCTGATCGCCGCAGCCGGAACAGACCAGATGAACTATCTGCGCAGTATGATCCCGGAAGGGTACTTTGTCACCTATCCCCAGGAGTTCTTCGCATCTATATCCAACCAATGGTTCGCCGACAGTGCCCACACACTGGAGTTGGGGCTGATCCGCTGGAACCACGGGTACATCCACCCTATCAACCAGGTTCTGTTCTTTGCAGAGGTCTATTCACAAGGCGGAGATACAGTCCCGTTCTATACAATGGACGAGGAGGCCAATATCGGTCGCACCGATATGTCCGTGCGTCGCGACTCTTACGGGCACATCTGCACGCTGACCACGGGCGGCACCACGTACCGTTTTTTGCTAAACAGCGAAGGCGACGTGCTTGCTTTGGGAACACACACGGCCTACCTGCCCCTTGTGCAAAGGTGACAGGGCGACTCGCCCTGTTTGGGAGAACGAATATCGCGCCGGCTTTGACAGAGTTCGGGCTGAACGATGACATGCTAGATACTGCACGATATCAGTTGGTGAGACATTGAAAGAGAACAGCCAAACAGAGCCTCTATTGTCGCCTGTACTGCGCTGGTTCATGCTTGCCATGGTTCTGGCCAATATCTCGGGCAACATGGGCATGATGCTGATCCCTTTGTATCTGAAGGAAGCGGGGGCGAGTATCACCGAGATCGGACTAGTGTTCACGATCTTGTCGATAGTGTCTCTGGCCCTGCAGGTATTTGGCGGTTGGATATCTGATTCAATTGGTCGCTTGAAAGCGATAGCTATTGGCAGCGTGGGTGGCGTGCTAGGGGGCTTTCTGCTGGTATTGGCGCCGAGTTGGCAGTGGATCATCTTGGCACTGGCCGTGAACCGCATTCCTGGCTCGATGGTCGGCCCCAGTTTCGGGGCGTTCATTGCCGAGAACTCAAAGGAGGAGAGCCGGGGACGGGTCTACGGGATCACGGACATGATCTACCAGATTTGCGGCATTGTAGGGCCTTCTTTGGGTGGTTTGCTGGCGAGCCAGTATAGTTATAGGTTGATGTTCCTCGTGGCAGCGATCCTGTATACGTTTGCAGCCGGTCTGCGGATCTGGATGGCAACTACGATGAGCTCAACTCAATCTACTGAATCCCAGGACCTATCCTGGAAATCGTTCAGGCTCAGTGTAAAGACTCTCCTGACCATGATTGCCGGCGGCGGCTTGATCACCTGGATATTCGTGACCGACGGCGTACGCGACTCGGCCTACCAGCTCTCCCGTGAGATCGAGCCGTTGTATCTGGAGCAGATCGGTGGCTTGAGCGCCCAAGAGATCGGGCTCTTGTGGTCAATCTTTTCCATCGCAATGCTCGCAACCCCTATGATCTCTGGCAAGATATCCGACAAGTATGGAGAGCGAGTGTCGATCTCCTCAGGCTTCTTTCTCATCTTTGTGGCATTCGCCATATTCCTGAATGTGACTGATTTCATACCCTTCGCTATAGTCTGGACGATCTTTGGTCTCGGTGTTGGGTTGCTTTCCCCAGCATATTCCTCGTTGATATCAAAGGTTGTGCCCCACAACAGGCTGGGGGCTTTCAATGGGATATTCTATGGCAGCATAGGCTTGCTTTCCCTGCCTGCACCTTATCTGGGTACGTTGATGTGGGAGAAGATCAGTCCAAAGTCGCCTTTTGTGGTAGCAGCTGCGGTCTCCCTGCTGACGATCATCCCAATCTGGTACAGGTTCAAGGTCCCGACCAAAGATGATGGGGATGATGCTTCAGATGTGCTCGCGGCATGACAACGCGTAGGGCCCGCCCGCCTTCGACTCCGCAAGATTCCGCGAAAGGCACCAAGAGATCGCACCGGGTGCACGAACTGGCCTTGATCGGCCTGCTAATCGACTCACGCCCTCGTTAGGCCACTGGCGGCACCTGGTCGCAGCTTAGGCTCGATTCGGTGATGCACCACGAAAGCGACTTTACAGAGACGCGCGTACTGAGCCTGCCCGTACCCTTTCGGCAACTTGAACGGTATACAGTGTGAGCATGCTCGCTGGACAGATCATGCCCATGGCGTTCTACGCCACGGGCCACAACCACCCTCTTGTGGATCCGAGTACCCGCAAGTCTCTCTCGCAAAGCCCCGGCGAGCCTGAGCCAGGTCTTCGGGAGACAAGCAGGACGGGCCGGTCGCTCCGTCAGTGGGGCTTCCATCCCCCCCTCCCGTCCTGTGTCTCCCGGTTCTGTTGCATGCAGCACCCAAGGACGCCAGCATGCCCAGCACCTTGGATCCCGCGCGCGACTATCCCCACAGTCTGAGGTTCAGAGAGCCTGGGGGGTTGCGGCTCTCTTTTGTGACAGTTCCTCCAGTGGTACCATCTTCCCTGAGAGCAATTCTTTGCGCCAAAGCCGCCCATCATCGGCACTGCACGCTACGGACGTCTGGTCCAGAGCATCGATGAGCAGTCCCTATTGGCAACCCGCCTGGGCGGCGTCTCTGGGAGAGGGCCATACACACCATCATGCGCTCTCCATAGACAATCTAGGGGTTCACCACCCCCTGGTGGCCGACGTCCTCCCCTGACCGCAATCACAGCTTGCCCTCCAGAGCATATCGACACCCATGATGCTGTCGCTTCGCATTCATGCAGGGCAGACGTCAGGTCAACAGGAGAACCGCGGCCAACTTGACTTTTCAACGGGAATGCTGTAGGCTTGTGCAGGCGAGTCTGCAGAGGCAAGCGCTGGTCCCATGAATCGATCAGCACCTTGGATCGTGCTGCAGAAACCGCACCATGCTAGGTTGCCCGGTATCATGCGCGGCTATCCCTGCTGGGCAAAGAGCCAATCATGGACCACCCGGATCTAGGTGTGACCCTGGCCCCTACCGTCCCAGCACGGAGGCATGGTAATGGCTGATCAGCAGTAGCAAGAATGACCTCATGGTTGGAGGCAGACAGGATGGCAGGCAAACTCTTGTTGCGCGAACTGAGCCGCTACCGGCTGGGAACCTTCGCGGACATCATCTACAGGAACGCTATCCTCTATCCTGAGAGCGAAGCCTTTGTGCGCGGCGCCGAGAGAGTGAGCTTCAAGTGCTTCAATGAGAAGGTAAACAGACTCATCCACGGCCTTGATCACCTGGGTATCCAGAAAGGAGACATCATCGGAATCCTGTCGTGGAACCAACTGGAATATCCCGAGGTCTTTGGGGCAGCCATGAAGGGGGGCTTTGTGCTCGCCCACATCAACCCTCGCCTGCACGCTCAAGAACTTGTCGATGTCATAGCCGACGCACAGCCGCGGGTGCTCTTCCTCGGGCCGGAGACAGTCAAAACCATCGACGGGATCCGATCTCATCTCGCCCAAACCGAATGGTTCGTGGTTCTCGGGGATACGCACGGGCAGATGGTGGCGTATGCCCACTTGCTGAAAGGCCAATCAGAGGAAGAACCCGATGTGACGGTTGAGGAAGACGATCCCCTCACCATCTTTTACACCAGCGGCACGACCGGGACCCCGCGGGGCGCAATCTACACCCACAGGCAAAAGATGGAAAATACCATCATGAAGGCGCTGGATATCGGTGTGGAATTTGGTGATCGACACCTAGTTGTCCTGCCAATGTTCCACATTGGTGGAGACAGCCACATCTGGCCCTTTTTCCTGAGGGGGGGATGCAACGTTCTCACTACACAGAGAGCCTTCATTCTGGAGGATGCGCTTAGGCTCCTGGCAGAGGAGCAGATCACCGACGTTCACATCGTCCCGACGCAATTGATATCCATGCTTACCCTGCCCGATATCCAACAATATCCTCTCCCATGTCTCAAGAGGATCTGGTACGCGGCATCTCCCATGCCTACCGAGGTTCTACGACAGGGTCTTTCGGCTTTTGGCCCCATCTTCCTCCAGGGCTATGGGCAAACCGAATCAGGTCCCGACGTAACGATCCTCAGCCGGGCAAACCACTGCGGTCCCCAGGCATCCGCAGAAGTACAGAGCGCGCTCGAGTCCTGCGGGCAACCTTGCATCGGGGTCCATGTGCGGATCGTCGACGAAGCTGGTCGTGACGTCGAGGCCGGCGAGATTGGGGAGATCATCGTAGAGAGCAGGAGGACGATGGTCGGGTACTGGCGCAAGCCCGAGGAGACCAAGGAAGCGATCCGCGATGGATGGCTCTATACTGGTGATCTGGGATACTACGACGAGCATGGATTCATCTATATCGCGGACAGAAAAACGGACATGATCATCACCGGGGGCGAGAACGTCTATCCCAAGGAGGTAGAGAACATCCTCTACAGGCACCCGGCTGTCCAAGAGGCTGCCATTATCGGTATCCCGGATCCCTATTGGGTAGAGAGGGTTCACGCTATTGTGGTCCTGAAAGCGAATGCGAGGGCCACAGAGGAGGAGATCATCAGCTTTTGCAGGGACCGGGTCGCCCACTATAAGGCACCCAAGTCGATCCAGTTTGTAGAGACTCTGCCAAAGAATCCACAGGGAAAGATCCTGAAACGAGAGGTCAGAAACTGGTATAGAGAGGGATAGCGGGAGGCCGGTGCGGCGCGGCTGGCCAGAGCAGTGTCCGGGGCGCGGGCGGGACGGCTCTCTGCTGGCACGGCCCTATATTCAGTAGGAGAGGCGCATGAGTATAAGCAGTCGTGTTCTGGCAAAGCTCTTCAGGCTCTCGCCGGCTGAAACCTACAACGTCGGCGTCGAAAAGGACCTCAAGGTGGTGATGCCTGACGGAGTCACACTTCTAGCTGACCACTACTACCCGCGTGACCTCGGCGAGCGCCCGACGGTTCTGGTCCGGTCGACCTACGGCCGGGCCGGATTCTTCGGCGTCCAGTATGGCCGGCCGATCGCCGAGCGTGGCTTCCATGTGCTGATCCAGAGCTGCCGGGGCACCTTCGGCTCGGGTGGAGGACTGGACCCATTCCATCAGGAGCGGGGTGACGGCCTTGCCACCATCGAATGGCTCAAGTTGCAGGACTGGTTCAACGGTGAGCTGGCTTCAGTTGGGGGGAGCTACCTCGGCTTCACCCAGTGGGCCATCGCCCGCGACGCGGATCCGGCTCTGAAGGCGATGGCGACGTGGGTCACCAGCGCAGAGTTCCGCTCGGTGACCTATCCGGGCAACGCCCTATGGCTCGAATCAAGCCTGAGCTGGACGTCCACGACCAGCCAGCAGGAGCAGTCGCCACTGACCCTCGTGGCTGGGATGCTCGGCACCAATCGCAAACTCGAGGCTGCGTTCCGACACCTCCCGCTCGCTGAGGCGGACCAGGTGGCGACAGGCAAGCCCGTGAAGTTCTGGCGGGAATGGATGGAGCACGATCAGCCTGGGGATGAATGGTGGGCGCGGAGCGACTTTAGCGGCACCGTCTCCGAGGTAACGGCGCCCAACCACATGGGCGGCGGCTGGTACGACATCTTTCTGCCCCAGACGCTCAGGGACTATCACGCCCTCAAGCGCGCGGGCCGCGACCCGTACCTCACGATCGGGCCCTGGTCGCACACGGACTTGCGGTACATGCCGCTATCCCTGCGGGAGTCGCTCGCCTGGCTCCGAGCCCATCTGCTGGACGACCGCAGCGGACTGCGCGACATGCCGGTACGCATCTTTGTAGTGGGAGCGGATGAGTGGCGGGACCTGCCGGCCTGGCCGCCGGGTAACATAATAGCACAACGCTACCACCTCCAGCCAGATGGCCTTCTTGCCCCAGACACCCCACCCGAGTCGGAGCCCGATCACTACCGCTACGACCCCGCTGACCCCACGCCGAACGTCGGCGGCGCGGGCATGGGCAAAGTTGCGGGGCCACAGGACAACCGTGCTCTGGAGGCACGGCCCGATGTGCTAACCTACACCGGCAGCCACTTGGATCGCGACACGGAGGTGATCGGTCCGGTTTCGGCCGAGCTTTTTGTACGTTCCAGCCTAGAGCACACCGACTTTTTCGCTCGCCTCTGCGACGTCGAGCCATCCGGCAAGTCGCTGAACGTATGCGACGGCCTGCTGCGTCTGGTCCCAGGCCAGCCAACACCGCAGCCAGACGGCTGCCTCAAGGTCGCGATCGACCTCTGGCCGACCGCGTACCGCTTCCGCCGCGGCCACCAGATCAGGCTCCAGGTCTCCAGCGGCGCCTTTCCGCGCTGGGCTCGCAATCTAGGGAGTGGGGAGCCACTCGCCACTGGGACGACGCTACGTGCTGCCGACCAGTTGGTGTACCATGATCCGGCCCACCCATCGGCTATCATCCTCCCGGTCGTACAGTGACAGGCTGGGAAGAGCGAGTGGGATGTCCGCTGGAGAGCCATTGAGGCTGACGGCCAGTGAGTACGGACGGATGAATCCTCTGGCATCAGCCAGACGATAGGAGTCAACCTACAGGAGGAGGGCAATGTATTCAGGTGGATATACTGGCAAGATACTGCGCATAAACCTTGCAGAAAAATCCTCGAGAGAGGAACGGTTGTCGGGAAAGATGGCGCGGGACTTTATCGGCGGAGCAGGCTTTGGCATCAAGTACCTCTTTGATGAGGTTAAGCCGGGCACAGATCCCCTCGGACCGGACAACATACTCGTCTTTGCGCCGGGCCCTTTCACCGGGGCTGGCGTCCCTTGTGCGAGCAGGATGTCTGTAACGGGCAAATCGCCGCTCACCGGCGCTGTGGGCATGGCCTTGTCGGGAGGCGAGTTCCCCACAGAGATCAAGTTCGCCGGGTGGGACGCAATTATCATAGAGGGAAAGGCAGACAAGCCAACCTATGTGGCCATCAAGGACGGGGAGGTGCAGTTCCGTGACGCGGCTCACTGCTGGGGGACACTCACCTTCGATTGCCAGCAGATCATCAAGAACGACCTGCGCGACCAGAACGTTCGGGTCTGCTGCATTGGTCCTGCAGGAGAGCATCTGAGCAGGATGGCATGCATCGTCAACGAACGGAGGGCCGTCGGGCGCAAGGGCCTCGGGGCTGTGATGGGCTCGAAGAACCTGAAAGCGATTGCGATCCGGGGAACAGGCACCGTGGATATCGCCTCGAAGAAGGAATACAAGGCCGCCCACACCGCGCTGCTCAAGGCCTTCAAGGAAAGCCCAGTCCTCTATCCCGAGTTCTCCAATCACGGCACGCCCATGGTCACCGATCTCACAGGGGCCATGGGGGTCCTCCCGGCAAAGAACTGGACCGCAACAGGCGAATTCGTTCCCGTCGAAGGGATCGGCAGGGACGCGCAAGCGACGCGCAAGATTGGCAGGGAACACTGCCACGACTGTCCTGTCGGCTGCAGCCAGCTAAAGCTCGCCCAGACAGGCCCCTACGCTGGCATCCTCACGGAGGGTCCCGACTTTGAGACGGTGTACTCCTTCGGGAGTGTCGTCGGCATCGACGAGGTGGATCCCATCATCGCAGCGGACCGGCTTGCCGACGAACTGGGCCTCGACACCATCTCTGCGGGCGTTACCATTGCCTTCGCCATGGAGCTCTATGAGAAGGGCATCCTTACAGTCGAGGATACCGACGGCATCGAGCTGCGTTTCGGCAATGACGAAGCCTTGATCAAGGTCCTGCACAAGATCGCGTACCGCCACGGCTTGGGTGACCTCCTTGCCGATGGCAGCCTTGCCGCAGCGAAGAGGATCGGCAAAGGCACGGTCAAGTACGCCATGCAGGTCAAGGGGCTCGAGCTTCCCGGCTACGACGTGCGAGCGCTCAAGGCCCACGGCCTGGGCTACGCTACCGCCTATACTGGCGCAGATCACTGTCGGAGCTACGCCTTCCAGGAGGTTTTCGGCGTCCCCATCCCCTGGGAAGTGGACCGCTTTGCCGTAGAAGGTAAGGGCAAGCTCACAATATGGAACCAGGATGTCCGCACATCCACCCTCGACTGCGCCCCCATGTGCGCCTTCCTCCTCGACATGGCTGTCCCCGCAACCGCCTGCCAGAACACGGCAGCGCTCATGGAGGCAGTGACAGGCTTGGACTTTACCCCTGAAGAAGTGATGAAGGTAGGTGAGCGGGTCAACAACCTGGCCAAGGCATTCAACGTCCGTGAAGGTTTCACCCGTGCCGATGACACCTTGCCTGAGAGATTGATGACGGAACCACTGAAGGCCGGTGCTTCCAAGGGACACCTGACCAGCAGAGAGGAATTGGATACGATGCTTGATGAGTACTACTCACTGCGCGGCTGGGACGTCAAGACTGGAACGCCCACCCGAGCGAAACTGGACGAGCTGGGACTGGCGTACGTTGCGGATGAGCTGCATCTGTAGGTTCTCAGGGCATGAAGGTTACGCTACACACCATCTTTGGACTTCAAGAGGCAATTGGCCAGAGAAAGACCGAGATCGACCTTCCAGGTGGATCGACTGTGGGGGATTTCCTGGCGCACCTGGAGGACAGATGGGGGGACAGGCTCTCAGGTCACCTTTTTGATGTGGACAGGGGCACACTGCTTCCCTATGTGCGGATCATGGTCAACGGCCAGACGATTCAGTTTCTTGAAGGCATGGAAACGCCTTTGGTGCAGGGGGATGAGGTCCTGATCCTGCCGCCTGCCTCCGGCGGATAGAGCCCGGGAAGCCAGCACGTAAACAGGCTCGGCCTGACAACCGTCATTCCGTGCCAGCATTGATCTCTTCAATGCGTGCATCGTCTGTGCCAATCAACCAGAAGGAGCTGGAGATGTTTGAGAACGTATATGTTCCCTACAACGGATACTGGAGCTCGCCGTTCTGCCGTTGGCAGGGCTCGCTGCAAAATGAGCATGCCGTAGTACTGGCGGCCGACACGGCGAAACGGTTTTTCGACTTGCGCGAGATCACACCCGATATCTTTGACGGTATCGTCTTTGGCGCGACCGTTCCCCAGAAGATGTGGTTCTATGATGCCCCCTGGTTTGCCACAATGATCGGCAATCCGAATATCGGTGGTCCCCGAGTTGCCCAAGCGTGCGCCACTGCCACCGTCTCTATCAATGTTGCCGCGTCTTATGTCGAGGTGGGGACCAACGCCAATGTGCTTGTGGCTACCTGTGATCGAACATCAAACTGCCCGAACATCCTCTGGCCGAATCCTGCAGGCCTGGGCGGAAAGCCCGACTTTGAGAGCTGGATGGTGGATGGCTTCAGATTCGAGCCAACCGGCGACACCGGCCCCTTGGGCACGGCTATCAACGTCGTGAAGGAGCGCGGCATTACCCGCGAAGAATCCGATGCCCTGGTTCTCGATCGATACATCAAGTACACAATGTCGACGGCGAAGGACCGCGAGTTTCAGAAACGCTATATGATTCCCGTGGAAGTCAGACTCTCCAGGAAACAGAGTGCCCTCGTGGAAGAGGACGAAGGGATTATCCCCTGCACCGCCGAAGGCCTGGCAAGGCTTAGGCCAGTCGTACCAGATTCCATCATAACCGTCGGCGCCCAGACCCATGCGGCCGATGGAAATGCCGGCATCATCGTCACCACAAAGGAGAAAGCAGAAGAGCTTTCCGCCGACAGGGCAGTGACCATTCAAATCCTTTCTTATGGATTCGCGCGCACGAAGAAGGCCCATATGCCTGAGGCCCCAGTCCCGGCATCGAGGCAGGCATTGGCAAGGGCGGGCATAGCTGTGTCCGATCTTGGGGCAGTCAAGACTCACAACCCGTTTTCTGTCAACGACATTGTCATGAAGAGGGAGATGGGGATCGACGACAAGATATTCAACAATTACGGATGCTCTCTCATTTTCGGGCACCCACAAGGGCCCACTACTATGAGATTGGCCATTGAACTGATCGAGGAGCTGGTTCTGAAAGGCGGCGGCTATGGGTTGCTAGCCGGTTGCGCCGCAGGCGATTCAGGTGCCGCACTGGTCTTCAGAGTTGATTAGGTAAGGAGATGTCCAATGAACGAAAACGACAGCCTCTATCCAAGTTTCTATAATCCTTTCCTCATTCGCCCCACCCGGCCGATGCCCGAGGAGATGGCCGTGATCGGCGCCGGCAATATCGGCGCCGATATCGCCTATTTCTTCCGGACGGGCATTCCGGAGACGAAACTGCACCTTGTAGATGTGGTCGATGAACCTCTCACGAAAGCGAAGGAGCGCTTCGAGGGCTATGCGAGAAAGGGCGTGGAGAAGAAAAAGCTGCGCCCCGAGCAGGTGGATGCCGTTTTGGGCAACATCGTGTACACCACAGACTACAATAGCCTGGCGAACTGCGGCCTGGTGATAGAAGCCGCAACGGAAAACGTGGGGGTGAAGAAGAGGATTTTCTCACAGCTCGAATCGATTCTCGCAACAGATGCCATCATGACATCCAACACCAGCGGCATTCCCGCCGATCAGATCTTCAGCCATTTGAAGCATCCCGAGAGGACCACCATCACCCACTTCTTCGCACCGGCGTGGCGTGCCACAGGGGTCGAGGTAATCGACTGGGAAGGCGCGGACAAGAGTGTCATCGACTTTCTTCTCTGGTTCCTGGCCCGGACCGGAAAAACGCCGGTGGCTGCCCGGAATGTCTTTTCCTTCCTTCTCAACCGGCTATTCGAAACCTGGGTGAACGAAGCTGTGTGGATGCTGGAAAAGGCTACCTGCAAGGAGATCGATTGGGTCAGCGAGGAGTTTCTCGGCGCCGGGCCCTTCTTTGTGACGGGCGTGGGCGGGGGGAATCCGCTGACATTCGCATCCCAAACCCGCAGAACGGCTGAAAGACCCGTTTATGCGCCGTCCCGGTACCTGTTGTCCGTCGCACAGTGGGCTTTCAATAGGCCCGGTACCCAGGTCGACGTGGCCCCTGAGCTTGCGGAGTGGATCCGGATGCGCTTCCTGGGCACTGTCTTCTCCCAGGCTTTCGATGTTGCAGACAGGCATATCGGCACCCGCGCCGATCTGAACTTTGGCAGCGTGATCGCGCTCTCGTATAGAAAGGGCGTTTTCGACCTGATGGCCAATCTGGGTCCTGAAAAGGTTTCCGGCATAATGCAAGAGTTCAATGCCGATCGCCCTGGGTTCCCGCAGCCTACAAAACCCGTCGAAGAGTATCTCGATTTCCCGCGGGACATTCTGATCGATAGGATAGAAGGGGTTACGATCCTGACGATCCGGAGGCCCCAGGTAGCAAATGCATTGAGTGACCACACCTGCGACGAAATACTCGCCGAGCTCAAGAAAGGCGAAGCGGATCCCTCCGTCAAGGGATTTGTGATCACCGGGTACGGCACCAGGGCCTTTTGCGCCGGCGCCGACATCGGCGGGTTTGTCGCTACCTTTGGCGACCATGAGAAGGGCCAGGCGTTGGCACGTGGGAACTCGCGCGTCCTGGAATACATCGACCGGTTAGACAAACCGGTTGTTGCTGCCCTCAACGGATTCGCCATTGGAGGCGGCACCGAACTGGCGATCCGGAGCCATAGCGTGGTGGCAATGGAAAACGCGTATCTGCAGCTTCCAGAGATCACTCTGGGGATGATACCCGGGATGGGAGGCACAGTTATCCCGTACCGCAAGTGGCCCCATGCCGCAGCGAAATTTCACGCAATGATCGGCGAATCGGAACGATTGACGGTGCAAGAGGCCGTGGACATTGGCATCGTGAAACAGACTACGACGAGCTTCCCCGAGCTGATCGAGGTGGCCCTCGCTGAGGTGAACAGACTCCAGGGGAACATACCGAGGATCAGCGAGGTGCCGGTTGACATTCCTCCGTTCACTGTTCCTGGAGCTCCGATGGCCGGTGATCTGCCACTCAGCAAGGAGATCCTGGGAATCATCGGCGGGGTTATCAACGACGCCGCAAAGGCCGAGACACTAGCAGAAGCCCTGGAGATTCTCTATCTGGCGGCTGGCGACGTCTCGTGTGCCAAGGATTGCAGGGAAGGGGTTACTGCATTCCTAGAAAAGCGGAAACCCGAATTCAACAAATAGCCCCGATATGGGAGGAGTAGAAAAGTGCCTGTCTCCATACTCAACGATGTGACAATCGTCGAATGCGCTACCTACGTCACCGGCCCTTACGCAACTGCGTTGCTGGCCGACCTCGGTGCGCGAGTCATCAAGATCGAAGTTCCCCCGGACGGAGATCCGTACCGCTACTTTGCCCCCGGTGAGTATCACAGTCCGAACTTTGCACACCTGAATCGCAACAAGCAGAGCATTTCGTTGGATCTAAAAACACCAGAGGGCAAGGATATCTGCCTTCATCTGGTCCGTAAGGCCGATGTCTTTATCGAGAACTTTCGTCCTGGCACCGCCGAGCGCCTCGGCCTGGGCTACGAAACCTTGAGAGCACTGAACCCCAGACTTGTCTATTGCTCCATTTCGGCTTTCGGCCAAACCGGTCCCTATGCGAAGAAGCCAGGTTTCGACACTCTGGGGCAGGCGATGAGCGGCCTCCTGGGCCTGCTCGCGGATCCTGAAGAGCCAAAGATCATGGGCGTTGCCCTATCGGACTATCTAACAGGGTTTTCGGCCGCTTACGGGATTCTTGGCGGGTTATTCGCGCGGCAGGCGACCGGCCAAGGCCTGAGAGTGGAAACTTCGTTGCTGCAGGCGACCTTGTCGTTTATCGGCGAAACCGCTGCCGGCTATCTCAGCACAGGCACGATCCCCAATCGCATCGCCAGAGTCAGGAACGGTCACGCGTTTGCGTTCATAACGAGGGATAATCTGCCCCTGGCGATTCATTGCTCGGTACCCGAAAAGTTCTGGCTCGCCCTCTTGAAAACCGCTGATAGAATGGACATCGCGGAAGATGCCAGGTTCAAAACTCGTGCGGACCGGCGCCAGAACTTTGAGCAACTGGAAAGGGAACTGGCTCCGACGTTCGCGACCAAGGACCGGGCGCAGTGGATGCGTCTTCTGGAAGAAAACGATGTCCCGTCAAGCCCGCTGTACAACATGAAAGAGGTTCTGGAAGACCCGCAGGTGCTTCATCTTGGGGTAACGGAAGAAGTGGAGCACCCAAAGACGGGCAAGTGGAAGCTCGTCAGGGGCCCCGTGCGCTACGAAGGTCTTCCCGTGGATGAATCCTCGCCGCCGCCCCTGCCGGGCGAGCACACGGATGCAATCCTCGCGGAGCTCGGCTACAGCAGTGCCGACATCGAAAGACTCTCGAGAACAGGCGCCATTCAGCTACAGGCAGAAAGCTAGAATAAAGAGCGGGATCGCGACCCTTCAGGACAAGATCACCGCAACAGGTGCAAGCAGCCGTGTCAGCAGAGCTTGTCTTAAAGGCAGTCCGCCGGTCTCCCAGCTGGCGGTGCAAGCCAGGCCGCGGTTGTGACCACGGAGACAGCCATTCCTGGTAGCGTGTCCCCGATGGGACTTGCGGAAAACACTATTCCAGGACAATGATCCCTTGCGGAGGCGGCTCGGCGTACAGCGCCTCGACAATGTCAGCCCGATGATTAAGAACAGCGGCTTGATTGATGTATCCTTTGTCAGTCGTTTCGTTCTTGTCAAGCCGCGGCGGGTTCGTTAGCAGTGCGCACCGCTCAAAGCGACTACTACTCCCGCGTTGGGTAGCATTGTGCTCTTTGAACAGATCGCGAAAGAACTCGACCACCGGCTCACTTGACAAAAAGCCCTCATCGTCCGGATGCGATTCGTTCGCCTGCGCAAAACGCCTGCGCAGAAGCGGCAGGTTGGGGAACACGAGCACACCCAGGTACTCCCTGTTGGGCGCAGCAATGACCACATCGAGAAGGAAGGGCTGGCCGAGCTGGTTGATACTGCTGCGCAAATGGCTGTTGTGCACCCACACCCCACTGGTCAGTTTGAAATCCTCACCTGTCCGCCCATCAAAGATCAAGCCAGCCGTCGGGCGGTCCGGATCGAGAAGCTTGCCGGCGTCGCCGGTGCGATAGTAGCCCTCCTCGTCAAAGGCAGCGGCGGTGGCGACCGGGTCCTTGTAGTAGCCTTGCGTCACATTCGGACCCTTGACCCGTATCTCTCGCTTCCCGCAGGGATCCGGGGCCAGCTTGATGCTAACCCCGGGCAGAGGCACACCAATCACTCTCACGTCGTCCATGTCCCAATAGACGTGCGTGGCCCCCGGGGCGGTTTCCGTCGCCCCCCAGGCTGAGAAGAACGGCACCGGAGCGCCCCGCACCTCGGCGCTCATGGCCTTGATCCCTTCGTAGGTAGCCTGATCCAGCGCTGCCGCCGCGGTAAAGACAAACTTGAGACGCTTGAAGAAGGCCTCCCGCAATGCCGCATCGTCCCGCATGTTGGCATAGAGCGCGGTATAGCTGCGTGGCACGCCGAAATAGATCGTCGGCATAACCTCCTTGATGTTCTGCACCATCGTTGGGAGCCCCGTCGGGGTGGGACTGCCGCTGTCAATGTAGAATGTACCGCCGAGCCGCAGGACCATGTTGGTAATCAGATTGCCGCCAAAGGTGTGGTTCCAGGGCAGCCAATCCAGCACGACCTCATCACTATCCAGAAAAGGCCAAACCTGGGCGATGTTGACCTGATTGGTGACCATCATCCTGTGGGTGACTTGGACGCCCTTGGGCAGGTCGGTGGAGCCGGAGGTAAACTGGATCTTGGCCAGCGTGTCACCGGTCACGCCATCGAAACGGGCTTGGCTCTCGGCGGTGAGGGATGTCTCCGCGGCAAACAGGGCGTCAAAGGGCTGCACCCTGGCGTGGGACTCGCTGTTTGAGAAGGCGTAGAGTTGCAGGTCGGCGATGTCGCACTGCTCGATCTTGCCCATGTGTAGGTCCGCGTTCGACATCACTAGGATCGAAGCGTTGATCAGATCCAGGATATGCTTGATGAGAGAACCGGTCTGCGAACGCACAGAGTAGGCATAGCTGATCGGCGTAACCGGCAGGCCAACCTGCATGGCTGCAAACTCGATCAGGGCCATGTGAGTGCAGTTCTCGGATAGAATGGCCACTGGGCGGTCGGAGGTCAGCCCCATCGCGACAAGCCCGTTACTCAGACGATTGACAGCCGCCAGGGTCTCGGAATACGTCAAGCCACGCCATTGATTCCGCTCATCGCGTTCTTGCAGGAACGGCTTGTCGGCGAACCTTGCCGCATTCTGGTGAAGCCAGGTCAATAGGTTGGCGGGGTAGTCGGCCAAAGGGATCGCGTTTTGCAGAATCAGACTGCCGTCCCTCGTTTCAGTTGCGCTTACCTCAACTCTGGCCCACTGCAAATCTAGAGACATGAGACTCACTCCTTCGAGAATGCCTGACTTGCCACGTGGCTGAGCCGCTTCCACCTGAGGGGAAGAGCATGCATGGTCCTGGATCACCCCGGGGGGATGAGGCCCAACTCAATGAGTTGGCGCTGAACGAATGCCTGTCCGTCCGCTTCGTAAGCAGGGAGGACCCATGGCATCTCCCGCAGCGTCTGGAGCAGAGAGCGCAGAAGGTCAAAGGGGACCGATATCAACTGCAGGCCCTCGGGGAACAGCTTTCTACGTTTGATCCCATGGCCAAGACCGGTGACGGAATAGTTCAGCTCCCCGGTCAGATATGGATGAACATAGATCCAGGCGCAGCCTATCGCACTTGAGAACTTGCTCGACCACATCTTGCCCGTACGGTAGCTCATGGCCCTGAGCAGGATCTCTGTCTGGCCAGTTTGGGCGAGAAAGATCGCGACATCCGGCTCGAAGATGAGTTGCTCCAACGGGGAAAAGGCGACATAGGGAGCGACGCCTCTGCCGATCGTGGGGATGTACTGATACAGCCTACTTGCGGCTCGCGGCTCCTCGAAGATCTGTAGCGCGGCTCCAAACCTCCCGCTGACAAACGGCTCTGAAACATCCGCTTGTCCCAGGACATATGAGCCTGCCTCGCAGGTGTGGTTCTCCGCATCGGCGTAGAAGGCCTTGCCTTCCTGTGCCCTCTTGAGCATTTCACAGAGAGCCAGATTCTCGTCCAGCCTATTGACCTGGCCCGGTCGTGTGGCTGCGAATTTCACGGCCACAGGCCGTACGTCGAAATCAAACCGGTCCAACACTGCCAAATCCTGCTTGGTGATGGTCACTTTGCACCTGCCAGAGAAGACCTGAGACACAGAGGCAAGTCTGCTATGGTTGGGAGCAGCAGCTCTGCCCGAGCCCAACGGAGACTACCGAGGGCCCTGCATGCAGGGCCCCCGGAGTGACTGCTATTGTTTGGTGTAGATGTGGCGAAGCGGATAGCTACCTACCTCTACGATCTTGCCATCCTGTATCTGCTGAACACGGACATTGTCCATGCCCTCGACATCATCCGGACCATAGGTCAGCAGTGAGCTGGTGATGCCGCCCGCGTCAAAGTCCTTAATCATGTAGAAGCCCTTCTCCAACACGTCAGCGGGCGTTAGCTCACCGACGGGCACCTGTTGCATCGCAAGCCGCAGTGCCTCAACCTGGACCATGGCCTCGACTAGGCCGTGCGGATACATGATGTGGGTGACCTTGTCGTTGGGCCGATACTTGTCCTGTAGTTCGAGGGCGAACGCCATGCCAGGGGCGGGGTCGTCCCACGAAGGATAGCCACCCCCGACTACGAAACCCTCACCCAAGTCGCCCATAGCCGGCAGGAACACCTGAAGGTGACTGGGAGTAGCACAGGCAAAGGTGATCTTGTAGTCCAGGTTGGGACCCATACCCAGCCTGGTTGCTTCCTTTATGGTCGGCTGTGAACCGGGGTTGATCATGACCCCCAGGGTCAGGTCGACGTTGTTGTCCTTCAGCCATTGAAGCTGGGTGGTCGGCGGGGCGGAGGGCACCAGAGGCACGTACTGGCTGCCGACAAACTCGTATCCCAGTCCTTCGATATAGGCCTGGAACTCTGGTATCTCGATGGATAGACCCATGGCGTTGTCTGCGGTCAGGTAGGCAACCCTGGGTGCCCTGTCTTCTGTCCAGTTCTCCATGAACCACTCGGCGACGGCTGCCAGACTATCGGTGTAGATGGGGTAAAGGGTGAAAATGGTCTTTGGTGGGGACAGGAGATAGGGACCCGTGGCCATACTGGGAGCACCCATGCGATCTTCATTGAGGGGTTCCATCAGTGCCAGCGCCTGCGGGGATCCCCCGATTCTGTACACGAGCATTCCCGCGGCCTTTAGCTCCTCGTAGATGGACAACGCCTTCTCCACGTTGAGCTCATCGTCCCGCCACATCACCTCCAAGGTCACATTTTCCGGCCATTCCGTGTCTAGCCACGGAGCTAGCTTCTTTGTCTCGTTGACATACTTCACATAGTCCTCGTAGGCAGCCAGCACCGCGGCCGTATCCTCAGCGTAGGCACCGGTCAAGGCCATGGCGCCGCCGACATACAGCGTCACCGGTTCCGGCTCGGGAGTCGGCGCCTCCGGCTCCGGCGTGTCAGCCACGACCTCCTCCACAGCTTCCGGTGTTGGCGTTGCGCCGCAAGCCCCCAGCCCTGCGACCAGTGTGGTCAGAGCGACCAGTACAATAAGTAGTTTCCACGCCATCGTCTTCATCTCTCTCTCCTTTTACGCTGGTTGATCCTCACTCTCCACACGACAGAAACGGTCTCTTGGATTGACTCACCCCCTTTCCTTGCGCTAATACGCGAACGGCCACAGTCTGAAATACGCCTTGACCCTCTCCCACAGATGGACAAGGCCCCTCGATTCAAAGATGAGGAAGATGATGATTACCAAGCCGCGCATGATGTAGCTGAGTGAAGTCGCTGCCTGGGGGGGAGCCCCCAAGGCGGACAGCTTGGGACCGATATAGGTGACCAGCTCATCCAGCAACTTGAGGAACACCACGCCCGAGATAGCCCCCGTCATGCTCCCCTCACCACCGACAATGAGCATGCCCAGATACCACACCGAATTCATAAAGGGGAACTGATCGGTTGTAGCATAGGCAACATAGTGAACCAACAGCGAGCCCGCCACACCGGCGTAGACACAGCCGATGAAGAAGGCCAGCAGCTTGTAGGCAAACAGATTGATCCCCATGACCTCAGCCGCCAGATCATTATCTCGAATGGCGACAAAGGCCCTGCCTGCCCTGGTCCTGGTTATGTTCTGAGCGAGGAACACGCCAAGGCAGGCGATGAACATAACCAGCCAGAAGTAGCTGCTCTTAGAACTCAACTCGAAATTGCCTATGAAGAATTCAGTTGACCCGAACTTGAAATCGCCTATGGAAGGTCTGGGCACGGCCAAACCATCGGCACCGCCAGTGATGGGACGCAGCTGGAGGATGGACCACTCTATGATGAACTGAGCGGCAACGGTCGCCATAACCAGGTAGAAGCCCTTGATCTTTAGCGACGGCAAGCCAAAGATCAGACCCACGATTCCAGCAGCAAGAGCAGCACAGGGCAAGGCTGCCCAGAACGACCACCCGAGCTTGGCACATAGCACGCCCGAGGCATAGGCACCCACGGCCATAAAGCCGGCATGCCCGATGGAGATCTGACCACAATAGCCATTCAGAATGGAGAGTCCGAGGACACTGATGATCGTGATGCCCATTGTGGTCAGTATGGTCAGAATCCGAGCGCTGCAAAACAGCGGGCAGGCAAAGAGCAAGATGAGGAAGGCAACCAGCGTGATCCAGTGCGACTTCGTACGGAGGATGCCCATGTCCTGCGCATAGTTTTCCGAGAATGTGCCACAGGGAAGATCCATGGCTAGATCCTCTCTATCCTGGCCTGACCGAACAGACCATAGGGCCTGATGACTAGCACCAAGAGCATCACAACCCACGGAAAGACCTTGGCCGTGTTTCCGTGAGGCAAGAGCGGGTCCAGATACCCGGCCGCCACGTTTTCCAGCACACCGAGTATGATTCCGGCTACAATCGCTCCCTTTAAAGAATCCGCTCCCCCCAGCAGGACGACGGCGAATGCCTTGATGCCAATCTGAGAGTGCGATACCATGACGCCCCCGATACCACCCAGAAAAATGCCGCCGATGACACCCACAACCGAGGCGATGACCCACGAGAGGGCGTACACGGTGGTCACCCGGATCCCTGCGCTCTGTACTACCTGGATGTCATCAGCGGTGGCTCTCATGGCCAGTCCGGCCTTCGTGTAGCGGAACAGAAGCATGAGAACGGCTACCGTGACAATCGAGGCAATCATCACGATCGCGGGCTCCGAGGCTATGGATAGCCCGCCGAGCTCCAGGGTTACAGCTGGCAACACACCGTGGTAGGCCACGTATTCGCCTCCCCAGATGAGGGTCGCCAGCCCCTCGAGGACGACGGAGAGGGCAATAGTCATCATAATGACGGCAATGACCGGCTGGCCCACTAGAGGACGCAGCGTAAGACGTTCTATCACCAAGCCCATGATGACGGCTGTTGCGACGGCGGCCAGCAGGCTGAGCCATATCGGAAGGCCCCACGTGACCAAGAAGGTGTATCCCAGGTACCCCCCAATCATGACAAAGTGTCCCTGCGCGATGTTGAACGCCTCAGAGCACTTGAGGATGATAACAAGACCTATGGCCACGAGAGCATAAACCATGCCGACGGCGAAACCGCTTATCACCAATTGGGGCAGGGAGGTCATCAGGCAGCTCCTTCAACAGACTGTATGCGAATAGTAGTCGTTACCTTTCCCGTCCGGCCATCTCGGTATCTGATCTCGGTCTCGATGGGCACCTCAGTCATGTCACTGTGAATCGCAGCGACAAGCTGGCCATAGCGCTCCTCCAGGAAGCCTTTCCGTAGCTTCCTGGTTCTGGTCAACTCGCCTTCATCAGGGTCAAATTCCTTGTGCAGATTGACATACTTTCGCACTCTGGCATCCGGCGGCAAAGCCTCGTTTATCCTGTCTATGTCCCTCTTTACCAACTCGTAGACCTCTGGTCTCTGGCAAAGCTCGGCAAAGGTCGTGAAGTGCAACTTTCTCTGTCCGGCCCACCTGCCCACCCTGTCATAGTCGATGATAACGATCGCCGCGGTGTAGCCCCCCGCAGGGCCAGCTAGAACCCAAGCATCCTTGACATAGGGGCTGAACCTCAGCCGGCTCTCAACAAGCTGAGGAGCCAGCTTGTCGCCGCTGGGCAATGCAATCAGATCACCCATCCTGTCCAGAAAGACAATGTGGCCATCTTCCGCAATGAGACCATTGTCTCCGCTGTAGAACCACCCGTCCCGAAGGACCTCTGCAGTCTTGGCCGGATCCTTGTAGTAACCCGCAAAAACACCAGGTTGCCGATAGACAAGCTCACCGTCATCGGCGATTCTGACTTCAGTTCCCTCGTGCGCAGGGCCCACAGTCTCCAGACGGATGTCATCGTTACGGGCTCCAGACAGGGCTCCCCCTTCTGTAGTTGCGTACAGGCTCTTGAGAGGCAGATTCAGAGCGTGGAAGAACCGGAGAGCATCCGGGCTCAGAGTTGCCCCGGTCGAATAACAGATCCTGGCCCTTGACAGACCAAGACTGTCCCTGAGTGGACGGAACAGAACGACATGGCCCAAGACATATAGCACTCTCTGGAGCAGATTGGGGCTTTTGTGCTGAAACCTCAGATCGGCCATCGCATAGCCAATGGGCATGAACAGCCGAAAGGCGGCTCTCTTGATGGCGTCAGCGCCCCGAATACGAGCCTGAACCAATGCCGCCCGATCCTCCCACAGTCGAGCGCCATGAAATACGATACTCGGTCCTATCTCCCTGGCATCTTGCTCCTGGGTCTCCGGCCCTTCGGCGAGGTTCAGGATGCTGGCTGACAGTAGGTGACAACCGATC
>JBFFCR010000012.1:0-22200 GCA_041559855.1 Anaerolineae bacterium
ACAACTGCCCTGGCTGTGGCGGTTCTGGCTCAAGATCCCCAACTATGGGGAGATGGCCATCTTTGACCGCAGCTGGTACGGAAGGGTGCTGGTCGAGCGGGTGGAGGGCCTGACGCCGGTGCGCGAGTGGCGCAAAGGCTTCCGGGACATCGTCGGCTTTGAGCGAACGCTGGCCGACGACGGGTGCGTGATCATCAAATTCTTCCTGCACATCGGCAAGAAAGAGCAAAAGCGCCGCTTCAAGAAACTCGAAAAGGACCCGCTCAAGAGCTGGCACGTGCAGCCGGAGGACTGGGAGCACCACCGCAAGTACAAAGAGTACCTTGTAGCCACCGAGGAGATGCTGGAGCGGACCGACACCGAGTGGGGCCCCTGGACCATCGTGGAAGCCACCGACCGCCGTTGGGCACGGGTCAAGATCTTCCAGACCATCATCCAACGCCTGGAGGAAGCGCTGACCGCGCGCGACTTTGAACTGCCAGAGGAAGAGCTCGCGCCCGAAAGCGATGATGAATCCGAGGGGCAACCCGAGCACGAAGCCTCGGATAGCGAAGCCCTGGAGGCAGAACTGGCGGCCGAAGCAGAGACCCAGGCTGGCGAGGAATAGGAGGGGCGCGATGCTAAACACAATTGATCTGACCAAGAGCCTGAGCAAAGAGGAGTATGTGCGCGACCTGATCCGCTACCAGCTGCAGCTTCAAGCGCTGGCGTACCAGCTCTACGTGCAAAAGCGCCCACTGGTGATTGTCTATGAAGGGTGGGACGCCGGCGGCAAGGGGGGCAATATCAAGCGCATCACCGAGAAGCTGGACCCACGAGGCTACCAAGTATACCCCATCGCTGCGCCCCAGGGAGAGGACAAGACACACCACTACCTCTATCGCTTCTGGCGGCGGCTCAAGCCACCGGACGAAAAGCAGATCCTGATCTTTGACCGCAGTTGGTACGGCAGGGTGATGGTCGAGCGCCTAGAAGGCTTTTGCACTGAGGAGGAATGGAAACGCGCCTACCGCGAGATCAACGAGTTCGAACGGCAGATCGTGGACTTTGGCACCATCCTGGTCAAGTTCTGGATCCACATCAGCCAGGACGAGCAGCTTTGCCGCTTCGAGTTCCGCCAGGAAACCCCCTACAAGGCATGGAAGCTAACCGATGAAGACTGGCGAAATCGCCAAAAGTGGGATCTCTACGAGAATGCCGTCAACGACATGCTCCTCAAAACGAGCACGCTGACCGCTCCCTGGACCGTCATCGAGGGCAACTGCAAATGGTACGCCCGAGTCAAGGCGCTCAGAACGTTGGTTGAGGTGCTTACCGAAGAGCTGGACTACGTCCCCCTGGATCCGATGGCCCGGCCCGACTCAGAGACCGAGGAGACAACCGGGAAGAAAAAGAAGGGCAAGAAAAAGGCCAAAGGTGCCAAGGGAACGCTCGAGCTTGGCGACAAGAAGCCCAAGAAGAAGCGGAAAAAGAAGAAGAAAAAGTAGCTCTCGTTGATCCGAGAATCCAGACGTCCCCAGCACTCACCAGGCTGGGGGCGTTTTCAGACGTGCCGCAACAAGTCCAGCACGGCTGCCAGCTCCTCCGGAAGCGGCGCCTCCAGTTCCAGGCGCCGCCCCGACAGCGGGTGCTTGAATGCCAGGCGCCGGGCATGGAGAAATTGCCGCGAAACAGGCAAACTGATCCTTCGCCTGCCATACACCACATCGCCAACCACCGGGTGCCCAATCGAGGCAAAATGGACGCGGATCTGGTGGGTTCTCCCTGTGACCGGCTCGACCTCTGCCAGTGTATACTCTCCTGCGGCAGGGCCTACAGCATGGGCAAACTGCTCCAGAACATGGTACTCGGTCACGGCGTCGCGTCCTCCGGCCAGGATCGCCATTCGCTGCCTGTGCTGCGGGTCGCGCCCCACTGCGGCCTCGATGCGCCCCCATGCAGGCTGCAGATGGCCATCGAGCAGTGCCCAATAGGCCTTGTGCACCTGGCGCTCCTTGAACTGGCGTTGCAGGACCCGGCGCGCCCTATCGCTCTTGGCGACCAGGATCAGGCCTGAAGTGTCCCGGTCCAGGCGATGGACGATGCCCGGGCGGTCGTCCTCGCTGCCTGCCAGGTCAGGGCAATGGGCCAGCACAGCGTTGACCAGCGTGCCCCCTGGGTGCCCGGGCGCGGGATGAACCACCATCCCCGCTGGCTTGTTCACCACCAGCAGCGCCTGGTCCTCGTACACAATGTCCAGCGGGATCGCTTCCGGGAGCAATTCGGCGGGTTCCTCAGCAGGTAGAAGGACGACAATCGCCTCACCCCTTCTAACCTTGTGGCTGGGCCTCGCCGGCTCGCCATCCACAGAAACTTGGCCACCGGCAATCAGCCGCTGGGCTGCAGAGCGCGACAGCTCGGGTACACGCTCTGCGAGGAACTTGTCCAATCGAGCGTTGCTCTCCCCGGCCTGAAATTCGATCCGTTGCTCGCTCACGATCGAGCACCCCGGTCCTGTCTCAAAGTACAGGCTAGCTCATCCCTGTCAGGCGCTATACAGATCCCACCCCTGGCAGCAAGGCGCAAAGAAAACCGGGGTCTCCAAACCCCGGCCGTCTGTTCCCATCCCAAGAGGACCCCGGGCTCAGGCATCGTTGGACACCGACTCCCTTCTCGCTTCGGCCCTCTCGGCTTGCCAGAGTGCCCAGGCAAGTATAATGACCCCAGTCACTGTACAGAGGTCGGCCACGTTCCAGACAGGCCAGATCTTAAAGTCCATAAAATCTGTGACGCTGGCATGCGGCAGCGCTGTCCATATGCTGCCGGTTTGCCCGGCCCCCAGGATTGCAGTCCGCAGGCGGTCGATCCAGTTGCCCAGAGCGCCTGCGAGAACAAGAACCGAAGCAAGGCGCAGTTTCCACTGCCCGGCTTCGATGCGAGGGTAGTAGACAAAGATGCCAACCAATACAAGCAGATTCACCAGCATGAACAGCCAGCCCAGACCGCGCAACTGCCCGAACGATACTCCTGTGTTCTGCACATGCGTAACGGTGAATATTCCGGACAGGGCAGGAAAAGGGGCCCATATCTCGCCCACGGCGAGATTTCGCCGGACCAGCCACTTGGTTCCCTGGTCTAGAGCAAGGAGCAACGCCGCTGGGCCGATCAGCGCTATCCACATTCTGAGACGGTTCCGGTCAGATCGCAAAGCAATTCCTGTAGGCTAGACGTTGAGGCGCTGCTGGCAACGAAGACAAAGAGTGGCGTAGGGCAGGGCCTCTAGCCTCGCGGGATCGATCTGGGCATTGCACCGCTCACAGACACCATAGGTACCCTGTTCAAATCGGTCGAGCGCGTCGGTAACCTGCGCCAACAGATGCCTGGCATTCTCGTGCAAGGCCAATTCCTTGGCCTGCTCAAAGGCTTCGGTCGCATCGTCTGCCATGTGGTTACCATAGCCCAGATTCTTGCCCCCCTCCGAGTCAATCCGGGCAATGACCGCCTCCAACCGTGCCCGCTCGTCCTCCAAAAACGTCCGGAGCACCTCAGGCTTTCTGACTGCCATCACTCCTCCACTATGTGCAAGTGGGATCCACTTCCCCGCGCGGGGCGTCTTTCAAGCCCCGCATGTCAATAGCAAATGCCATTCAACTGGCACTCTATTCTACTGCAAGCTTTCAAAATGGGCAAGTCATTTCATCCACAGTGAGCGCCTGGAACCCTACGTCCAGGCGACGATTAGCCCACAGCCAGGACCACCAGATGCTCAGCATCGGCAGCCGCAAGTTGACCAGATCCGGCCTGGACAGAGATGGACACCTCGTCGGGCAAGAGCGTGACTGCCAGCCCCGACACGTCGAGCCCCACGCTCATACCCATCTGAAGCTGCTCTGCCACGCGCGCCGCTTCGCCGGCGCCAAGATTAGCCAGCGCGGCCCGAATCGCTTCTTGGGACACTTCCCGCTGTACAGGCTGCGCCGGGTTCAGGACCAGGCGCCATTCCACGTGAATAGCAGCGTCTGGCGAGAGCTTTACCTGGACCACCCTGAGCGCGTCAGACAGCAACTCTGCAAACGGATGAAGGTCTGCTGGCGCCCAAGATGCACCCGCTAGCGGACCGACCAGGGCTCCAGGCAGTACCCGGCCCAGATCAACGCCCCCTTGCTCTCGCGCGGCCTGACCAAGTCCGGCGACGTGTCGCACCCGAGCCATGTTAACCAGCAGGTCTTTGTCCTCCCACGCCGGATCGAGGCTCGGCCAGGCCTCCAGATGCACGCTTTGCCTGGACCTCCTGCCCGCCCGGCGATGGATCGCTTCCGCCAGATGGGGCACAAAGGGGGCCAGCAACAGGGTCAATGGCTCCACCAACTCGCGCCCCACGCCAGGCCGCTGCGGCATGTACCATGCTGTCAGGTCATCCACCAGCGATGCCAACTCGCCCGCTGCTCGCTGCGGCTCGCGAACATCCAGGGCCCGGGTGACAGCAGCAGCAGCTTGGTACACACGCGCCGTTGCCCACCGATCGAGCAGTTCGACCATCGCGTTGCCCGGCTGCTGATCTCGGGCCCGCGCCGAATCCAGCAGCGAAACGATCAACCGCCACACAGGCCGCAAAAAGCCGCGCTCCGCCTCCTGCGGCGTCGTATTCGTGTACGCCGCCCAGCGCAGGGCGTCCGCTGGGCCATGACGCTCCAGATCCCATGGCGCTTCGAACCCGCTCTCAGGGATGGCAAGGGCTCGCTCCCAGGCCGCGCTCCCGCCCAACAGGGGCGCAATTCTGGTCATGTCGCCGAGCCAGCCGGTGCGTCCCTCTCCAACCCCGATGGCCAGGCTTGCGGTGCCAGGCTGTGGCAGGTTAGTGTAGGACAACACCGCGGACTCGAGTGAGGCATCCAACACAGCAGCGACACGGCGCATCGTCCCGCCGCACTTTTCGCAGGGAAAGATCAGGTGATCGACAGCCGGACGGTGGGGATCGATCTGTGTGACATCCAAGGCCGTACGCCGCGCCAGATCATCGAGTCCGGTGACACAGGTAGCCTCCTTGCACTGTTGGCACTCCCACACGGGCAGTGGCACCCCCCATACGCGATCGCGGCTCACAACCCAGGGCTCTTCAGGCGTCTCCACCACCCAGACCGAACGGGCCAGGGGCAGCAAGGGTGTGGCGCAATGGGGACAGAGGGCACGGCGACTGGCGGTCGTACGTTCGTCAAAGAGCAATCCGCGTGCCCGAAGATCCTCTACCAGCAAGGGTTCTGCGTCCAGCGGATAGAGTCCCCGCCAGGGCGTCACAGTGTCGCCAAGCGCTCCAAAGTCGTCCAGCAGATCTGGGACCGGCAAGTCGTGCCGATGCGCCAGCGCCAGCGAGGGCTCGTCGAAGGCAGGCGTCACAGGCCACAACCCAGTACCCTGCTCCACGGAGACTTGATCGCTGAGCACGACCCGCCCCGCACTGGCCCCAGCAGCAAGAAAGGCAAAGGGAGGATGGTAGCGAGCGCCGCGCAGCGAGCGCCCTCTCATCCGCTGCACGACGCGATAGTCTCCCTTGAAGCTGCGCTTCAGCGCCGCCTCGGCAATGAGCAACCGGCCCGCTCGCGCCGACTCGAGATCGGGAGAAGGACCCTCTGCCGCCGGCACCTCCACCAGCACATACTCGGCCCCCGGATTGACAGCCACGGCTACCATCCCAGCCAGCATCCATGGCGCTGGCGTCCAGATCAGAAAGTATGTATCGGACTCGCCAACCCAGGGTAGCCGCACCCACGCGGCGCGTGTCTCGACCTCCACAGTGCGCCGCGCCGCCTCCATGGACGACAGCGGAGTGGCGCAGCGCGTGCACACTGGGGTAACACGATGCTCGTGCCTCAGTTGACCGCCATCCCACAACCGCCGCAGGACGCGCCACACAACACCTATGCTCTGAGGGTCAAGGCTGAGAAATACCTCATCGGGATCAAACCACCAAGCAATCCGCTCAGCCAGAATCTCCCCCTCTTGCACGCCCTCGATGGCAGCCTCACGGCAGGCTGCACTGAAGGTTGCCACGTCGTAGCCGGACAGGTCTGGATCGAGCCTGCGCTCCACGGCAAGCTCGACCGGCAAGCCATGACAGATCCAGCCCATGCGTTGACGGGCAGGCCATCCTCGCACGGCCTGGTAACGGAGGAGCAGGTCGGCCGTTGCCAGCAACCGCACCTGCTCCTCAGGTGGCCTTCCTGCCGCCATGAGTGGCTGCAGCGTAACAGTGCGGGGCGAGCCACCGCGGCGCAACGCGCGGAATGCCTCGTTCACACCCTCGCGCCGCCAGAAGCGGCGAGCTTCCTCTTCCAGCAAGGTGAAACTAACTTCGGGCGCCATCTCTTGCACTGCACTCACCTCAGCCTGCTCACAGAAGAAGTGTAGCACAGGCCTCTGTAAGTTCCTCGTATCCCGCGAAAGACGTGTCCCTGCCCCCCTTTCGCCCGAGGCCTACCGATGCCTGGCCTACGCCTTCTTGACCCCAAGGGTCAGCGGGAACTCGCCTATGGTGAAGGACTCCTGCCGGTCGACATCGTCTGGCACAGGGCCTGCCACCAAGTCTTGACTCAGCGTCTCGGCCCGGATATAGTCGCTCCACTCGGCCACAATCACCCCAAGCTCATCGCTGGCATCATAGATCGTAACGATACGGTCATCGAGCTGGAAACCAGCCTCCTTGCGCATCGTCTGTATACGGCGCACGAGGTCACGTGACAGCCCTTCAGATAGCAACTCGGGTGTGAGTGTGACGTCCACCGCAACCACGACCCCCTTATCCTCGGCAACCGAATAGCCCTCGCGACCATGGGTCCGCACCTCAACCTCCTCCGGCAATAGCTCCACCGCCGGGCCATCGTCAGCCAGTTCTATCGTCGCGCCAAGGCCTGCCTGGAAGCGGCGCGCCAGGGTGCCCGCATCCTGCGCGCCGACCGCTCGCCGCAGCAGCGGGAAGCGCTTGCCATGCTTGGGCCCCAGGACGTTGGGCAGCAGGCCGATCTCGTACTCGACCAGATCACCCTCCTGTTCCACGAACTCGAGGGCCTTGACGTTCAGTTCCTCTGTTACCAACTCGTCCAGGCTGCCAAGGGCAGCAGCTTGGGTGCCCGCAAAGACCCGTGCCCGAGCCAGCGGCTGCCGCAGCTTCACATTCGATGTACTCCGCGCCGAGCGCCCCAACGCCGCGATCTGCATGGCCAGCTCCATGCGGGCTAGCAGATCCTGGTCGATCGCGCTCTGATCAGCCTCCGACCACTCACAGTGATGTACGCTCTCGCAGAGATCGCGGGCTGCAGCGGGAGCAAGGTTCTGGTAGATCGCCTCACTCACAAACGGAACAAAGGGCGCCAGCAGCTTGCTCAGGGTCAAGAGCACCTCGTAGAGGGTCGCATAGGCTGCGTCCTTGTCCGCGTCGTGCTCGCTCTTCCAGAAACGCCTGCGGCTGCGACGCACATACCAGTTGGTCAAGTCATCCAGCAGCGGCTCGATCAGCAGCGTCGCCCCATAGGGATCATAGTCCTGCAGGCATTGGGTGACCCGGGCCACGACTTGGTTGAGCCGCGCCAGGATCCAGCGGTCCAACTCCGAGTAGCGGACCTCGGCGCCAGCCCCCGGCTCCCACCCGTCTATGTTGGCGTAAGTCACAAAGAACGAGTAGACATTCCACAGCGGGATCAGGAAACGGCGTCGGGTCTCGTCGGCGTTATGGTAGCCAAAGAGCAGGTTGGTCTCTGGCTTGTGGGCGCAGTACATCCAGCGCATCACATCCACACCCATGATGTCCGCGGCATCGTTGAACTCGATGGAGTTGCCCCAGCTCTTGTGCATTTCGCGCCCGTCCTCGGCATAGAGGGTGGCATAGGTCTGCACCGTGCGAAAGGGCGCTCTCCGCTCCATGATCGTGCTCATGGCCAGCATAGAGTAGAACCAGTTTCGGAACTGCCCCGGAAAGCTCTCTGTGATCAGGTCAGCAGGAAACCACTGGCGCCAGAATTCTGGGTTCGTGCGGTATTGCAGGGTAGAGTAGGCGACGATCCCCGCATCCAGCCAGGGGTTGCCCACATCGGAGACGCGGCCTACCGTGGCGCCACACTCACCACAGCGGATCTTGACAGCATCCACGTACGGTCTGTGGGGTGGGCGGCTTTCGAACTCCTCCCAGCCGGCAACGGCCCGCGCTTTCAGTTCGTCCCTGCTGCCGATGACGTCGAACCAGCCACACTCCTCGCACTCCCAGATGGGCAGAGCCAGGCCATAGTACCGCTTCTTTGAGATCATCCAGTCGTGCATGTTGCGCAACCAATCCATTTCGCGCTCAAAGCCAAAGCTCGGGATCCAGCGCGTCTCCTGCACCGAGTCCATGATCTGGTAGCGCAACCGGCTCTCCTTCTCCTCCGGTGTGACTTGTGCGTAGGGCTTGTCCAAAAGGTCGCCCATCCCCACAAACCACTCATCCACCAGCCGGAAGACCAGTTCCTCCTGGCAGCGCCAGCAAACCGGATACCGGTGCTCATAGTCCTCGAGACGGTAGAGAAGCCCCTTCGCCTCGAGGTTCTCAAAGATGCGCCGGGCCGTGTCATGCACGTTCATCCCGGTCAGCCAGTCGAACCCATCCTGAAAGACCCCCACCTCGCTCAGCGGGGCGATGGCTGGCAGGCCGAACTGCTGCCCCAGATAAAAGTCCTCGGCACCACAGCCTGGAGCGATGTGGACAATGCCCGTACCCTCGGCTTCACCAACCTCCTCCCAGATGATCACGCGATGGGCCGCCACCGAACCGCACTCCTGCTGGGCAGGCAGCTCGTCAAAGGGGCCATCGTAGGTCCAACCCTCCAAATCCACACCAGGCTTCTGGTCAAGTACCGTGTACGATCCACGGATCGCATTGTCCAGCGCGCCTTTGCTCAGCCAGAAACGGCGCTCCCCCTGTTCGACCAGAACGTAGGGCAGCTCGGGGTGGACCGCCGCTGCCACGTTGCTGGTCAGGGTCCAGGGCGTCGTCGTCCAGATCAGCAGGTCCTCGCCCTGACGCTGTCGCAGCGGGAAGCGGAGAAAGACGCTGGTATGCGTCAATTGCTGGTAGCCCTCGGTGACGATCTCGTGCTGGCTGATGCCCGTGCCACAACGACCACACCAGGGCATCACATCGCGACCTTTGTAGATCCAGCCATTGTCGTGGCACTTTTTCAGGGCCGTCCAGATGCTATAGTTATTCTCGTTGCTGAAGGTAAAGTAGCTGCCGCCTATTTCTGGCAGCCCCAGCCGCCCCACGACCAGCTCGACGCGGTCGGTCACGGGACCGTGGGGGCCCTGCACCGTGATCACCTGCGCCGGGTCCTCGGCCATCTTGGCCTTGAGCTCGCGCAGCATGGCGGGATCGTTCCAGTCCATCCAGTAGCCCAGCCGGATCGACTGCTGAGTCTGGACGGCAGCATACTCGAGCACGCGCTGCTTGCACAGGTTCACAAACGCGGCCAGGCCAAAGGCTTCAATGTCCCGCTTGGTCTTGAAGCCCTGCTCCTTCTCCACCTCCACTTCGACCCAAAGACCCTGGCAATCGAAACCGTTCTGCCAACGCTGGTCAAACCCGCGCATGGCGCGATAGCGCTGGAATACGTCCTTGTAGGTACGCCCCCAAGCATGGTGCGCGCCCATCGGATTGTTCGCGGTGATAGGACCATCCACGAACGAGAACCTGGATCTCCCCTTGTTCTTCTGCTGCAGCTTTTCGAAAGCGTGAGTGCGCTCCCAAAACCTGAGCGTCTCGTGCTCTTGTTTGACAAAGTCTACCTGGTTTGATACTGGCTCGAACATATCTCCTCCTCTGAAATCGCATTGCCTCTGATGCGTTGTTTGCTCCACTCTCCTGCGCACTAGGACGGATCGATCTCAGAGTCAGCAATCGAACGGGAAGATGGACACCGATTGTCTCGCATCTTCTCACACCCCTCCTCTCTCATACCGGCCCGAAACAAGATAGTGCCGGTCCACCGTCTCCCGCAAACGCCGGGTAGTTCACGCTTTAGGATCCAGCTCGATATAGATCCGCTTGTTGATGGCTCCCTTGCTCTTGTAGTCTACCACGCGCACCCGGCCGATCTCATTCGTGTTGGCCACGTGGGTTCCCCCATCTGCCTGCAGATCAAGGCCCACAATCTCGACGGTGCGCACCTCCTGGATCTGCGGCGGCAGCAGGTTGATCTTGGTGCGGATCAGGTCCGGGATCTGGAACGCCTCCTCGCGGGGCAGGATCGCCACGCGCACAGCATGGCCCATTGCGATCTCGGCATTGACACTGGCCTCGATCTCTGCCACCAGCTCTTTGCGCATCGTCTCGAACTCGAAATCCATGCGCCCCTTGAGTGGTTCCATGTTGCCCCCGGTCACCGAGGCCCCATAGTCACGCCACACGACACCGCACAGCACGTGCAACGCCGTATGGGTGCGCATCAACTTGTAGCGACGTTCCCAGTCCAGCGCGCCCCGAACCGCGGTGCCCGATGGCGGTGGCTCGTCATCCAGTGTATGCCACACATCCCCATCCCGTCGCACCACCTTAATGACCTGTGCCGAACCCCCATCCCAGTGGAGCGTGCCCAAATCCCCGGGCTGTCCTCCACCACCGGGATAGAAGGCAGTCCGGTCCAGGGTCACGGACTGGCCATCCGTCGCCGCGATCACGGCCTCGAATTCTCTTACGTAGCTATCCAACTGGTACAGATGCTCGGGCATGTCTCCCCTCGATCGTCAGGCAGGATGCCGCCTATCTCTCAGGTATCTAACCAAAAACGCTCCCGTCCCCAAGGGACGAGAGCGTCTGCACGACACCCCCGCGGTACCACCCTTCTTAGCGTAACCGCTCACTCGATCAAGTACGGTCTCCCAGGCAAGGCCGCCGGAGATGCTCCGTGATCCTATCGCCTGCCAGACGATACCCGCGCCCTGCTAACGGTGGGCGAATCCGACCAAGCCTACTGGTCAGCCGGTCGTCGGTGTTGCCGGTCGACGTTCGGTTGGCGGCTCCAGGAGGATTTTCTGCGGGTTTCCCGTATCCGGCTTTCACCACAGGGCCGGACTCTCTGCACGTTCCGCCTCGCGTACTCGTTCCCTTCGCAGCCTTTCTATATGGCAGGACATCGCTGCCCTCGAAAGGGCGTTGATGCACCTGGACAGCAGCCTGTGTCAGCTGCGCGTCCCGAACAGTATACCTCAAAACGTCCAAGAATGCAAATCGGCTCAGCGCCGCTAGAGAGACGGACTGCGCTTCTGCGAACCAGGTCGTGCGCCGAAGAGACGGCCGGATTGGCCAGATGGCTAACATTGGATTGCCCAAATGGCTGTTGCCCATCCAACGCCGGTCGTATATAATGGAGTCACCATGCCAGCCTGGCCGGGTCGTACCCGCGTCCAGGTATCTTGCAGCCGGGGACCAGCCTGATGAGAGCACGAGTCATCAACTGGGCGATCCTTGCCGCATTCCTCGCAGTCTTGCTTACTGCAGGATGTGGTGCAGAATCGCCTACCCTCAGCCGGAAGCCGGAGGCTGAATCCGGAGTTGTGAGTGGCCGGATTGAGATCCCGCTGGCTGAAAGGGCCGTCGATGACCAACCCGCACTCAATCTCTTTTTCGAGAACACAGCCACCGAGGAGGTTGTGGTCGTCCCCACCCAGGCAGGGCATCGTGACTACAGTGCCAACCTCCCACCCGGATCGTACTATGCCTACACCTGGTTACCCGATTTCAGCAAGAGAGGCACCTACAGCGTCTGCCACAGCGGCGAACCTTGCCAGACACACACGCTTCACCCGTTCACAGTCACGTCCGGGCAGGAGACGGCGGGGATCGACATCGCCGACTGGCACGAACCGTCGAGCCCGCCCATCGTACTGATCGGCACAGTCATTGACGGTACCGGCGCAGAGCCACAGCCAGACACGGTGGTCGTGGTCCAGGACAGGCGGATCGTCGCCGTTGGCCCGAGTACAGAGGTAGACATTCCACCCCGGGCAATCATTATCGATCCCCCCGGTGCGGCGATCTTGCCCGGCCTGATCGATGCCCATGTCCACAACGCCTGCGAACCCGCCAACTTGAGCGCCTGGCTTCAGGAAGGGGTGACGACTGTGCGCGACCTGGGCGCGCCGCTCGGTTCACGGTACTTTGCCAGGCGTGACGAGCTGCATTCGAACCCCGACTACGCCCGCGTAGTGGCAGCCGGGCCGATCGTGACAGTGCCTGGCGGCTATCCGACCAGTAGGATCGCGTGCCTGACAATCAAATCGCCGGATGATGCGCGGCAGAAGACCGCTCAGCTAGTGGCTGAAGGTGCCGATCTGATCAAGATTTCGATAGAGTCAGGTGGCGGTCCTATACTCACGGCGGCGGAGATCGAGGCCATTGTCCAGACGGCACACGAGAACGACATCCCGGTGACAGCACACGTGACCAAGTCGGACGACCTGGAGCGCGCCCTGGTGGCTGGCGTGGATGACGTCGCGCACCTGGTCACCGACCGGGCATCGCGCAGCACCATCCAGCAGATGGTGGACAGCGGAACATACTGGGTGTCGACACTGAAGGCCCTGGGTGAGGAGGGAGCTGGGAACCTAAGGCGCTTTGCGGCAGCAGGCGGCAACGTGGCATTGGGCACAGACAGTGGCTACCTCCCCGGCTTGAGGATCGGCCTGCCAGTAGACGAGATGAGGGCCATGCAAGAAGCAGGGATGACGCCCATGCAGATCATCGTCGCTGCCACCCGCAATGCTGCCCACGTCTGTCACCTTGAGGGCGTCCTTGGCACACTCGAGGTCGGAAAGCTGGCCGATCTGCTCGTCGTGGACGGCAACCCAGTAGAAGACATCGACGCATTGGAGAAGCTACGGATCGTGATTCACAGCGGCTCGATCGTCCGTGGCGATGGATCGGGACTCGGGATGATGGGAGGGGAGTAGCCAAATGAAGATACTTCTGATTGAACCAGCCAAAGCGCCGACAACCTTGGGCGGCGAAGACTTTTCGATCTATGAGCCCCTCGCCCTGGAATATGTAGCCGCGGGCGTGGTGAGGGATCACCACGTCAAGATCCTCGATCTGCGGCTCGAGAGCAACCTATCCCAGGTGCTGCACGAGTTCGCCCCTGACGTCGTGGGCATCACAGCCTACACCGTGCACGTGAACACTGTCAAGGGTCTGTTTGATACCATCAAGGCCTGGAATCCCGAGGTGCTCACGGTGGTTGGGGGCCATCACGCCACAGTTATGCCAGAAGATTTCGCCACTCCCTCCATCGATCTCATTGTGATGGGCGAGGGGGTCTTTGCCTTTCGGGAAATCGTGGAACGCTTTGAGAGCACGCAAAGTTTCGACGGCATTCCGGGCACCGCTTTCCAGAGAAACGGCAGGCTGGTAAAGGCAGACTATGTGCCTGTGACCGACCTGGACGTCTTTCCGTTTCCGGCACGAGCCCTGACCGCCGGGTACAGGAAGCACTACTACTCCGAGTGGATGAGGCCCCTGGCCTCGATCCGGACGTCCAAGGGTTGCCCGTTCCGGTGCAGCTTCTGCGCCCTATGGAAGGTGGCGGGAGGGCGCTACCTCAGAAGGGACCCGGCCAAGATCGTCGAGGAGCTGGCCCGCATCGACGAGGAATCGGTCTTTTTTGCCGACGACGAGTCGCTGGTGGATACGCGAAGGATGGAGACGCTGGCACGCCTGATCAAAGAGGCAGGGCTCGAGAAAACGTACTTTCTCTACGGACGGAGCGATACCATCACCAAGAATCCCGATCTCCTGGCACAGTGGCGAGAGATCGGCCTGGAGCGTGTCTTTGTGGGCCTCGAGTTCTTCCGGGAACAGGACCTGGAATTCATCAGGAAGGGCTCGACGCTCGACGACAACAAGAAAGCCGTCCGCATCCTCCAGGCCCTGGGCATCGAGATCTATGCCTCCTTCATCGTACGCCCCGAGTTCACCCACCAGGATTTCTCCGAGTTCCGCCGATACTGCCGCGACTTGGGATTGACCTTTGCCTCGTTCGCCGTACTGACGCCGCTGCCAGGCACCGACTTTTACGCCGAGGTGGAGAGCCAGTTGATCACCCGCAACTATGATCACTTTGACTTTCTGCACACAGTGCTGCCAACCGAACTGCCGTTGAAAGAGTTCTACGCCGAGTTTGCCAAGCTTTACCGAGGCGCTATACCCCTATCCGGGTCGATCTCCATGCTCAGGCGATTCCCATTGAAGCAGATACCGGCAATGCTGCTCAAGTCAGTCCGGTTGCTGAGCTGTCTTCGCAACGCATACCGGGACTATGAAGGCGAGGGGGCTATCAACACCACACAGTGAGCCGAACAGCCGGGGACTGCAGGGGCATCGCTGCGGATCGAGTTCGGGGCGCCATGGTCCCATTGGGGCGTTCTGTTTGATGGTCCAGGATGCTCGGGCGAAAGAGGCGCGCACCTCAATGGCCAAGCACGCGGACGCTTTCCTCTCGGGGCTGCGCCGTCAGTTTCGCCGCGCCAAAGCGCCCCAACAGGCGACGGCACTGGTCTCGCCGTTGCCTCATACGGGGTTCCTTGGCCTTCCAGGTGCCCTCCACCTGGTTCAGGACGAGTGTGCTGTCGCCCCGCACCTCCAGAGCGAATTCGCCTGGATCGCGATCGGCTCCTTCCAGGCGACGGATCAGATCCTGCAAGGCAGCGATAAGCGTGTCGTACTCTGCCTCATTGTTGGTATAGCCGTCGCCCAGATCGAGACGCTCGAGGCGCTGCGCCCCGTCACTGACGCGCTCGATGGCATAACTGCCGTATCCCCAACCGGGATTGCCCCGGCTGCCGCCATCAAAGACAAGCACAATATCCGGTGAGACGGGAGGCTGCTCACTGGTGGGCATCAACGCCATCTGCTTCCCCTGTGGAGCCTGGGAAAGGTAGCGCGCTGGAAGCTCGCCCCTCTCTGCCAGGAGGCGGAACAGGCGCGCTTTGTCAGCCGGGCGCAGCTCAGAGATCGCCTTGGCAATCTCGCCGATGTCAGCCATCCGTTCCCAGCCGCCTATCCTGATGTCATCTCGGTGTACAGCGATTCGAGGTTTGCCACGTGCAGGCGTTGCACCAGGCCGCCCAGCGGGATGCGCGATTTGCCGCACGACTCGATGCTAATCGAGGCCAGTTCCGACCGGGGAAGACCCTTGTCCACGATAGCCTGAACCTTCTTGCGAGCGGTCTTGATGTAGGAGACGCTGCTGTCCACCGTCTCGTCGATCTCACCGCGGAGCAGCACCCCACCATGCCCCTGGATCACATTCTCCAGGCTCAGCGCCTTGATCTCTTTCAACGATGCGATCATCTCATCCGGACTTCCCCGCACGATCAGGGGCACCGGTGCCAGAATATCGCCAGCGACGAGCACCTTGTCCTCACGCATATGCACCATCACCCCATCAGGCGAATGACCCGGCGCATGGAGGAGATGGATCGTCTTCTCTCCCAGCCGCAGCAGCAGGTCGACCTCAAAGACCAGCTGGGGTATGCGCAACTCAACAGGGGCGAGCACCGCCGTTTGAGCTTTGGCCTGAGCCAGACTCTCCTCACCGACCTTGAGCAGGATGTCCCTGCACAGCCGGTGCGCGATCAGCTCTGCCTGCGGGAATAAATAGCTTCCATAGACATGGTCCGCGTGGTGATGCGTGTTGATCACATACCGGATCCCCCGCGGGCAGCGGCGGAGGGCAAATTCGCGAACCTGCGCGGTCTCTTCCGGAAAGGGCAGCGTGTCTATCACCACAGCCCCATCAGGGGTCGTCACAACCACAGCCGAAACTTCGGCGTACATAGAGCTGATGAACACAAATACGTCTTCCGTAACTCGTTCCCGTAGCATCATGTCTCCCAGGGCGGTTGGCTGGGGTTCAGCATACCACAAACGCAGTCCCTTGTCAAGGCCTTGTTATTCTTTCTACCTATATCACTTTATTTCAATGTTTTCCGGAACAGATGCTCTGCGTCATGGCATCGGGCACTGGTGCGCAATGTTCGCGCCAGCCGATTTGACAATTCGGTCCACCCCGGCTATGCTATCGCCGGGAGGGGCCGATGAGCGACGGAGCCTGGCAGGGAAAGGACCCGGTAATACTGCGCGAGCAAGCCTACGCCGACGACACCCAACTTGACATCCGGCGCCGCACCCACCAGCTCTATACGGTAGATCCGGTAGACTTGGGCCGGTGGACACTGGAGCGGCTGCCGTGGCGAGGAGACGAGCGGGTGCTGGACGTAGGATGCGGGCCGGGCGACCTGTTGTGCGCGATGGCCCGGCACTGCGACGAGTGGGGCATGCTGGCCGGCTTTGATTTCTCGGCCGGCATGGTTGCCGAGGCCATCGGAACCGCGGCGGGGTTGCCGGCGCGCTTCCTGGTGGCCGATGCGCAGGACATCCCCTTCCCCGACCGGTCCTTCGATGTAGTAATGGCCCGCCACATGCTCTACCACGTGCCCGATATCGACAGATCCGTAGCAGAGGCGGCCCGGGTCCTGCGCCCGGGAGGCGCCTTCCTGACCACAACCAACAGCGCCGCCACGATGCCCGAATACTGGGCCATCCGGGAGAGGGCAGCCCTGCGTTTCCCTCGTATGGCCAAACCAGACACCATCACCCACCGCTTCAGCTTGGAGAACGGCACAGCATTCCTCAGACCGCGCTTTGCGCGGATCGAGGTTCACACCCTGCCCGGCACGCTCCGATTCCCCACGGCCCAACCCTTTGTCGACTATTTCGCCAGCACCCGCGCGCTGTCCATGCCCCCCGACCATACGGACGCAGAATGGGAGGCCGTGCTGGACTTTGTACGAGCCGAAGCCGAGGCGGTCGTTGCCCGCGAGGGACGCCTCGACGTGACCAAGATCACCGGCGCAGTCGTCGGCGTGAGAGGAGACTAGACCTTGGACCAGAGCGCACCTCCAGCTCTTTCATCTCCGAGGCATGCAACCGGGAAAGCCAGGCTCCGTAGCTGGGGCAAGAGACTCTACCAGGCGCTGCCCATCCTCCTGATCCTGGCAGTGGCCGCCGCGCTCCGGTTCTGGGTCCTCAACTGGGACGACGGCCACTGGCTCCATCCCGACGAGCGGCAGATCTTTTTCAGGGTAGAGGACCTGGGCTGGCCCAGCTCGCTATCGGAGGCCCTGAGTCCCGATAGTCCGCTCAACCCGCACTTCTTTTCCTACGGATCGCTGCCCATCTATCTGCTCAAGCTGGCCATCACCCTGTTGAAGCCACTTTGGCCTGCCATCCGCGAAAACCCCAACATGCACATGATCGCCCGCCCGCTGGCTGCGCTCTTTGATCTGGGGACCATCTACCTGGTCTATCGCCTGGCTCGCAAGCTGCACCCGGCCCCTGATGCGCAAAAGAGGGGGAGATGGATCGCCCTGCTCGCTGCGGCGTTTGTCACTGTTGCCGTCCTCCATGTACAGATTGCCCACTTTTACACTGTTGATCCGCTGCTCACCTTCTTTGTCATGCTAGTGCTGACGTTGGCCGTGGGCGTGAGAGAGCAAAGCGGCTGGCGCCGGGCCGTCGCGCTGGGGACAGCCCTCGGTTTGGCATTGGCCACCAAGATAAGCGCCGCGCCGCTGTTCCTCGTCGTTGTCGTGGCCTATCTGCAGGCGACACCGGGTGCGCCATCCAATTCGGTCATGCGCCATGCCTGGCTCGCCGTGCGCCGTATGATCCCGGTACTGCTTGTGGCCGCTGCCCTCTTTTTCATCGTGCAACCCTATGCCCTGCTCGATCCACTGACCTTCCTGGAGGACACTGGGATCGAGGCCGAGATCGCGCGAGGGACCTACGACGTCCCCTACACGATCCAGTATGCCGGGACGCTGCCTTTCATCTACACCATCTGGCAGAATGCGTTCTGGGGACTGTCGCTCCCTCTGGGCCTGGCTGCGTGGGCCGGTCTGGTCGCGCTGGTCATCCAGTGGCTGCGCCACGGATCGCGGTCCGATACCCTTCTGCTCTCCTGGATAGGGCCCTACGTGATCCTCAACGGGCTGCTCTACGCCAAGCACCTGCGCTACATGCTTCCCGTCACGCCGGTGCTCTGTCTGCTAGCAGCCCGACTACTTGTGCAGATCGCAGAAAGGAGGCATCCGGCTGTCATCAGGCGCTTGCTGTCGTCCCTTCCCGCGGCCCTGGTTCTGCTGTCTGCACTGACCTATGCGCTCCTCTTTTCTAGCCTCTATGCCTCGCCCCATTCGTGGGTATCTGCCTCGGAATGGATCTACCGCAACGTGCCCGTAGGGAGCACACTGGCCGTGGAGGACTGGGATCGAGCCCTGCCCCTGTCTTTCGAGGTGGATGGTAGGTACCGCAGCTCGGGACAGTACCTGCAGCTGCTTCTCCCTCTCTACGACGAGCCGGATGACGTTGTCAAGTGGGAGCCGGTGGCCGCTGACCTGGCTGCGAGCGACTATATCGTGATCGCCACCCGGCGGCTGTATGGATCGATGCCGCGCGTGCCAGACCGGTACCCGGTAGCTACTCGTTACTACGATCTGCTCTTCGCCGGAGAGCTGGGCTTCGAGCTCGAGGGCGAGTTCACCAGGCCTCCCACCTGGCTCAACCCCCGCATCCCGCCGCTGGCCGGGGCAGCACCGGGCCTGCTCCGGCCCGACGAGAGCTTTCTCGTCTACGACCATCCGCGAGCGCTGGTCTTTCGAAACGTCGAGCACCTGCCCGACAAGGAGTTGCTCCGCCGGTTGGGCCTGGAAGACTGAGCGCAAGGCCAAAGGATACAAGCTGTATCAGTGAACGGGGGAGAGGGCCAAGTGCCCCCTCCCCCGTTGCACGTCCACAAGGCTGTGCCGGGTGCAATGCACCCTCACGGCGTTCCTGCTATGGCGACGGCTCGTACCAGAAGGTCCAGAGATCGTCGTCGTGCCGGCAGCCCAGGCAACGCTCGGCAAGGTTAGCGGGATAGGTAAAGTCACACGCCAGGGTACGATCCCAGGCCCTGAGCCATACCGTGTACCCGCACGGGACCGGATCTTCAGCCAGGTCCATCACACTGACCTCATGGAGGTCCTGGTAGGCATCCCAGCCGACCGTCCCCGTTTCGTTCACATTGTCAAGCGGATCGTCGTAAAAGGCGATTGGTGAGTACGGGATCCACCCGTACCCATCGCCCGTGAGCCTGAGTTGATACCGGTAAAAGTGGGGGTCGCTGATCCGGCCGGTGACCATCAGCGGCATGTCGCTGGAGGAGTAGGGCGCGCACACGCCCACGAGCTGCTCCAGTTCGACAACGGGCACGGAGTTGTCCAACTGCACGAGCCGCGCTGTGCCGCTCATAGGGACCGAGGCGACTATCGTCTCCAGCACGACCTCGTGCAGGTCATCGCCAGCCGACTCCCAGACGGTGAGCGCAAGACCAGGGTTGCAGCCGCCCAGGCTGCCCTCGGTGAGGTGACGGTAGCTGCTCGCGTCGTACCACCCATACAGGTCCGACGCCCAGTTCTGGGTGCCGTCGCAGTCAGGACCCCACGGGAAGAAGGCATCAACCTTGACCTGCCAGTCGGCCGACGGCAGAACCGCCATCCATTGCCACGGGTCACCTGAGCCAACCGTGCGGTGGCCCACGCGATAGTTCTCCACGTCATCGCAGATCGTGCCCTGAATGTCTATCTTGCCACCAAAGGGGACCGGGGCGGCGATTGCCAGTGTGCCCGGGATCACCATACCGTCGGTGGGATCGATATCTGCCACATCCACGCCGCCGATCTTGGTGATGCGGCTGACACACCCCGGCTCTTCCGGCAGGTTGATCGACAACGCGTCGAGCCCCAGTTCCTTTACCTTGGGTTCAAAGCACCCGATCAGGTCAAAGTTCTCCATCACAACACCCCCCCCAGCCTGCAGGACGTCGCCGTCGGTAAAGCTGGGCTCGCCTTCAAACAGGATCTCGGTTGAAAAGTGGGTGGCCCAACGCAGCGTGCCCTCGCGGTCGGCAGTGATTGCATCGAGGCCAAAGTCCACCCCCGCGATGGGAATGCCGGCGGGCACTGTGAGGGGCAGCAGAACATCATTGCCCATCACCATGCCGCTCAACACCGACAGCAGGTCCCCATCCAGGAAACCGCCTTCAGCCGCAATCCAGGTGCCTTCAGTCGAATACCAGATGTCGATGGCATACTGAGATAGCATGCCAGGGAGCCTGCTCAGATCCTCTAGCCACCATGCGCGTGGGATACCGGCTACCTCTTCGAGGAAACCGCCGATCGCTGCTGGCTCCCCCACAAAGTGGACGGCGTCCAGGCCGATGTCGTACGGTATATCCCACTTGGCGGTCAGCGCCCTATTGGGAATGATCGCTCCATTCGTCACCAGCAGATCGCCAGCAGTGAACTGGCCACTGTTGGGGCTATCCAGCTCTGTGGAAAAGGCGACCAGGGCGGTCTCCACGTCCAGCACGTCGGCGGCATCCAGGCCCAGGTCGACTCGCACATCGAACGGTCCCACCAACTCGGTATTGCGGGCGCAGATCCCGCACAGGCGGGGCTCGCCCTCGAGTATGCCCAACAGATCCCCGTCAGAGATCACAGTGTCTGCGCCAAAGAAATCCTCCTCGGTCGAGAAGGCGAGCTCCTCACAGTATTTCATATCGGTTGCCACCTGGCTCGTGACCTGACCCGGAATTGCGAGCAGGATCATCGACAGCGCCAGGACCAGCAACGCGATTCGGTTCCGCTTTCGCATTTCATCTTCTCCTTTCCGCCAGGGTTGGGTACATGCCGCAAGGCAGGGCACCCTCGCCCATGACCCTACTGGGAATTCCGCAGGATGATAGGAAGGTAGGTGTCAACGTCCAGGCCCCCAATGGCTATATGGAGGGCATCCAGACCCAACTCCCTAGCCTGAGGCTCAAAGCACCCGACCAGGTCCGAGTTCTTTGCAACAACACCGTTCCCGGCCTTTAGCACGTCTCCATCGGTGAGGCTGGGTTCACCTTCAAAGAGCAGCTCAGTGGAAAAGTACATGAGCTGACCCTCCGGCCTTCGGGCGTCGGTCACGGCGTCCAGGCCAAAGTCCACCCCCCGCACAGGGATGCCAGCTGGCACCGTGCCCGGTAGCAGGGACTCGTTACCCGCGATCTTGCCACCCGTCGCCGACAGCAGATCGCCGTCGAGAAAGACGGGGGAGGTGACGGGTCCGTGGGTTCCTTCTGTGGAGAACCAGATGTCGATGTTGTACGTCTCCGTCAACATTCGGTAAAGCGCTCCTGGGTTCTGCAACCAGTATTCGCGGTCGAACTGTGCAGCCTCGTTGAGAAAGGCAGCGATCTGGGCCGGATCCCCGACAAAGTGGACGGCGTCCAGGCCAATGTCATAGTCCACTCCAAAGGGATCGGTCAAGGCTACATTGGCTATTACCATCCCATCGGTGGACAGCAGGTCACCAGCCGTGAATTGGCCCGCTTCGGGGCTATCCAGTTCGGTAGAGAAAACTATGAGAAAGCGCTCCGGGGCGATCAGGTCGACGGCGTCCAGTCCCAGGTCGAATTGCACGCCGAAACTATCCAGCAGCTCCAGGTTGCGAGCACAGATGACACACCCATTGGCCGAACTGCTGAGCAGGTCGCCATCGGAGATTACGGGGTTCCCATCGGGGGGTTCAGGACCGAACGTTGTAAAGTCCTCCTCCGTCGAAAAGACCAAATCCCAGCACTCGGGGGGCAACTGCGAAGGCCGCCCGGATACTTGCCCGGGCGGCATCAGGGCAATCAGGATAAGAAGGACTCCCACTGCCACTCGTACAGTAGTCTTGCGCATGCGACGCTCCTTTCCGGGCTCTGCCCGCATGAGTCGTACCGGTCATTCACAGATATTGGGCATAGACACCTCCTGTCCTGCTCCTCCGCAGAGACAGCCTCGCTCGTTCAAGCGGAAATGCTGTATCCAGATCCCATGCCAGGACTCGTACTCGGGACGGTTCCTCGCGCAGGTCGCCGTGTATTGAGAGTCTCAAACCAAGAGTGCAGAGGGTTGTCGTTACCTACAACGATACGCTGAAGAAAAGAGCGTGAGCTCTTGGAGGAACCAAGGGATGCCTTGGAGAATATCCTACAGGATCAGAGCGGTGCACCATTGATCGGGAAGGGGGGTGTAGCAGCTCTCCTCCTCAATAGACATTGTATCACGCCGGAAGGC
>JBFFCR010000013.1:0-21135 GCA_041559855.1 Anaerolineae bacterium
CCAGCCTTGCCTCCCTTGTACTCTGCACCGATTGCCTCACAGGCGTCCTCAATGACCGCAACCCCATGACGTGCGCCTACCTCCAGGATCGGATCCATGTCAGCCGGCTGCCCAAAGGCATGAATCGGCAGGATCGCTCTCAGATTGCCCAGCCCTGGCTGCGAATCGCGCAATGCTGGTGGTAGCCAACGCCGCGCGGAGCTTCCACCCGCTGCCAAGTCGTGCGCCGCCTCGGCGACCTGATCCGGGTCGATGTTGCCTGTGGCTCGATCCACATCCACAAAGATAGGTACAGCGCGCTGGTAGAGAATACAGTTGGCCGAGGCGACAAAGGAAAAGGAAGTCGTGATCACCAGATCCGGGCACCGATCTGGCGAATAGTCGCAACCGATGACGTTACCCTCCCCGACTCCGGCCGCGATTACAGCCAGATGCAGCCCGCTGGTACCCGAGTTGACGCCCACGGCGTGGGCAGTGCCCAGGTAGGAAGCCACCGCCTGTTCAAAGGCCTCAAGCTTCGGGCCGATGCTTAGGTGAGGGGTACGCAGCACCTCGTTCACGGCGGCAATCTCGACCTCGGTCAGGTCGGGCGAGGACATGGGAATGGCAGTACTATCCATGAATCGCTTAGTGATCCTCATGTATAAGAACCTGAATGCGGAAGAGCCTGCCAGCTTCTTCGAAATACGCCGCTTCGGCTCGTTGGTTGGTGGTGAGAGCCCTCAGTCTGCGAATCAAATCGCCAGCCCTGACCGACTCGTCAAGATCGATACGTTGCACGCTTTCAGCAAACAGGTCCTGTCGGCTGTGGAAAGACCCCTCGGCCAGGTTCTGGTGCTTCCGCTCAACTAGGCCAGACGCCAGGCGGGGCCACGCCTCTGCAAACACTCTCATCTCCAGCTCCAGCAGCCTGTTGTAGAGGGTGTCTGCGGTGTCACCCGGCGATACATCCAGCTCCAGTTGGTGGACTATGTCGCCCGTATCCACACCGGTGTCCATGAAGTGAAGGGTCGCGCCCGTGGGCGTCTGATCCAGGAGCGCCCAGCTCGGCGTGTGCCAGCCACGGTTGTAGGGCAGAAACGCCGGATGGAGGTTTAACACACCTACACGGGGGATCGCCAGTACCTGCTCAGGTACGATGTATGGAAAATGGATGCAAATGATGTACTCAGGCTGCAGCTCCCGAAGCAGGGTGACGCCCTGGCGCTCACGAAACTCAGATCCGTGCAGTATCTGCTCCGGTCCCAGGAACGGGCACAGCCCAACCAAGCTGTCGGCGTGAGATGCCCTGTCGGCAGTGGGAACCATCAGAGCCAACAGCTCCACGTCCTGTCCTAGCAGATAGTCGAGCACTCGCACACTCACGTCTCTATCGCCCGCATACGCAATCTTCATCGGTCTACATCCCATCCTGCTGTGGCATCCCCTTGTAGTACTCGACCGTTGCCTGTCCGTCCTGGCTGATCCCCTCGCGTCTGAGCGCCTTCCACACCGTCAGCGCGAGGATCTCCAGATCGAGCCTCAGGCTCACATGATCCACATACCACACATCCAGCGCGAACTTGTCCTCCCAGCTCACAGCATTGCGCCCATGGATCTGCGCCCAGCCAGTGATTCCGGGCATGACCTCGTGGCGGCGCATCTGCTCGGGCGTGTACAGAGGAATATATCGCATCAACAAAGGCCGTGGGCCCACCAGACTCATGTCCCCCTTGAGCACATTATAGAGCTGGGGAAGCTCATCCATGCTCGTGCTCCGCAAGAAGCGGCCAAAGGCGGTGAGGCGTTCAGCGTCAGCCCGTGGCTCTGGCGCCTCGGTTGCGGCTGCGATCATAGTACGGAACTTGACTAGGATGAACGGTTCACCGAGCAGGCCTGGGCGCTCGTGTCGAAACAGTACCGGCGCGCCCAGATTCAATCGCACCAACAGAGCCACCAGTGCCATCACGCAGAGCAAGAACGGCAGCGCCAGAACCACCAGCGCCAGGTCAAACAGTCGCTTGCCGTGCCTTACATAGAAACTCATTCAAGATTCCTTGCTCACTGGGCGCCAGAGCCTGCGCGTGGCCCACGGCCCGCAACTGGTTCCGCTTCCACCTCAGCCCAGCAACCGCGCCACCACTGTTGCCGTGAGCTCCCCAGGTACCCTGGCGGTGCTGTAATGCTCCATCGCAGCCTGACGCGATGCACGGCGCATCCCCTCCAGCTCATCCGCATCCGCCGCCATGTCTAGGATCCAGGCCGCGATGGCTGCGGGCGACCCAGGGGCAAAGACGGCTCCGCAACCGTGTCGCTCGATGGTCGCCGCCAGATCGTTGGGCGGCTCACTGATCCCCAGGATAGCGGCGCCCGCCGCCATCAAATCGTAGGTCTTGCTGGGCATGGACAGATCCTCGTGTCCCTCCGCAAGAGTGACTATGCCGATCTGAGCAGCAGCCAAGGCGCAGGGAAAAAGCGACTCCGGCATCCTAGGCAACAGGCGCAGGTTGGGCACACGGCCCGCCTCGATAGCCTCCGCTACAACAGAGCGCTTGGCTCCCTCACCGATGATCAGGAAGAGAATCTCCTCTACGTCACGCAACACCTCAGCCACCTGGACAATGGTCTCTATGGCATGGGTGGCTCCCAGGTTGCCCGAATAGACGACCAGCAAGCCGTCGGGCAATCCCTCCGACTGGACGAACAAGTTCTCCTCCCGCTCTATTGGATGGATCCGGTCCGTGTCGACCCAGTTGGGGATCGTAGCCACCTCCAAACCTGGCTCCCCCGACATTTCGCAGAGGACTTGGGCCATCCGCTCTCCAATGGCAACTACTAGGTCCGCGTCGCGCAGCGCCCTGCTGTGCCATGCCTTCCACACACGACCAAGGAGGTTCCGGCGCCCGATCGTGCCCGTCGCTTCCAGGATCTGGGGATAGATGTCCCACTCCAGTAGACCGTAACGGCGGCCCTGCACCCTGTGCAACAGCCAAGCTGCCAGTGGCATGAGTGGTGGGTTGGTGACGACGAACACCGGGATATTTCGGTCGCTCCGCAACAGCCGCCAGGCAGCCACGATGGTAAAGAGCAACCAAGTCCACAGACGCGAGCCGACCGATGACCGGTCGTAGGCTGGCCCCCGGTGCACTGTAATCCGGGGACCCAAAGCCGACGGCGCGTCGCCGCTCAACAGCGCGACCGGGCCTAGATCCCTTGCAAAGGTTTCCAACCACGCGCAGAAGGCCGGGTTGACAGCCTGGTTCACGACGAAAAGGGTTGGACGCTCTCGTGCCACGGGCAGTCGCCGCTTACTTTCTCACCAGATAGTTGCCGATGGCCAGCGCATCCATCTTGGTACGCATGAAGCAGTCGATGGCCTCCTCAGGAGTGCAAACTATCGGCTCGTTCTCGTTGAATGAGGTGTTCAGCACCACCGGCACACCGGTCCGGTTCTCGAACTCCTTGATCAGGTGCCAGTAGAGCGGGTTCGTATCGCGGTGCACCGTCTGTAGCCGACCTGTGCCATCCACGTGCGTCACTGCCGGGATAGTCTCACGTTTCTCGGGTAGGACGTTGTACACCTTGATCATAAACGGATCAGGATAGGACTGGTCAAAGTAGTCGCCCACTGCTTCGTGAAGGATCGACGGCGCGAAGGGGCGGAACGGCTCGCGGTACTTGATGCGCGCATTCAGAATGTCCTTCATGTCCTGCCGCCGGGGATCGGCCACGATGCTGCGGTTGCCCAGCGCCCGCGGCCCCCACTCCATGCGGCCCTGGAACCAACCGACCACGCTGCCCTCGGCCACCACGGCAGCAGTGCGCCGGACCAGATCGGTATCGTCCAGTTCCTCGAACGACAGACCAGACGCCTGGAGTTCGCTAGCAACGCGTCCATTCTCAAAGCGGGGACCGGTGTAGGCGTGGTCCAGCACATAGCTGCGTGACTGGCCCAGCAGTTGATGATAGATGTAAAAGCAGACCCCCAGAGCCGTACCGGCGTCACCCGCGGCGGGGTGAACATAGATCTCATCGAAGGCAGTGCTCGGCAGCACCTTGCCATTGAACGAGCTGTTCAACGCTACTCCGCCAGCCATGCACAAGGCCGTCTGACCGGTGGACCTTTGCAGCACGTTCACCAGAGCGAACTCGGCTTCCTCCAGCATAGCTTGCAGAGAAGCGGCCACATTCTGGTGATGCTCGGTGATCTCGGTGCGCGGCTCGCGGGGTGGGCCAAGGAGTTGCACCAGCTTGTCGGTGTAAAGCCGGCCGATGGTAGGTGCGCCGTCGGCCCAAGTCATTGTGGCCCCTTCAGCCCGGTGGGCAGAATAGTCCAAGTCCAGTTCAAAGGTGCCATCTCGCTGAACCCGCACGATCTGGCGCATCTTGTCGAGATAGATAGGCCGACCGTACGGAGCTAGGCCCATCACCTTGCCCTCGTCGCCGTACTTGGGAAAGCCCAGCCACTGCGACATCATGGTGTAAAAGTTGCCCAGCGAATGAGGATAGCCAACGCTGCCCATCACCTCCAGGCGATTGCCCCGTCCCACGCCCCACATTGTGCTCACAAAGTCCCCCATCCCATCGACAGACAGGATGGCAGCCTCCTGGAATGGCGATACAAAGAATGCGCTTGCCATGTGGGCACGGTGATGCTCTACATTGTGAAGCTCGGCTCGGATTGCTGAGGCATCAACGCCTAGGCCACCCGCCAGGACCTGTCGTAGATCTTGAACCTTGGCTGCATTCGCCAGACGGTCGCGCACCAAGCGAAGACTGGGACGGCTCGACAGCACATACAGGATCTTTTTATGCAAATTCGCGCTCGGATCCCGGGAAATGCCAATGTGATCCAGGTCATGGACCGTGATCCCGGCCTCACCCAGGCAATAGCGAATGGCCTCGACAGGAAACCCTGCCCAGTACTTGACACGCTTGAAGCGCTCCTCTTCCGCAGCTGCCACGATACGCCCGTCCTGGATCAGACAGGCCGACGCACCACCGTGGTACGCATTGATGCCCAGAATGTACATTCCCGTGCGATCCCCCTCGATTCGGTAGTCCCTATCCCGTTGGCCCAGCGATCTCCACGGCAGCCGGCCCCTCCAGAATGCTGAGATAGACACTCAACATCTCCTTGGCCAGCGGCTCCCAGGTGTATGCCCGTTTGACGAGTTCCCGCCCCTTCTTGCCCATTGTCCTCATCATGGTGGTGTCTCCAAGCATCTCCAGCATCGCACCTGCTAGAGCCGTGGCGTCACAGGGAGCAACCCGACCGGCCCCTGCCTCGACAACGTCCTTCCAGATATTCACCCGATCTGAGACTACAACAGGCGTCCCGCACGCAAGAGCCTCGATCACAACCATGCCGAAATTCTCCGAATAGGACGGAAGCACAAGAAAGGCTGCTTTGCGCAAGGCATCCAACTTTTCCTGACCCAGCAGCATGCCGGCGTACTCTACCGCGCTCTGCAGGCCGTGATGCTTGATCAAGGCCTGGACGGCGGAAAGGTATCCTCCGTTGTCCGGTCCGGCGACGATCAATCGCGCATCTGGGCGCACAGCCACAACCTGTGCAAAGGCGGGGATGAGTAGATCGAGGCCCTTTTTCGGATCGATCCGGCTAAGAAACAGAATCGGTCCTGGTGAATCCGCTTGCTTCGATGGCGCCTCAGGAAAGGCCGCAATATCCAGGCCATTGTGCGCCACGAAACTACGCGCCCTGATCCCTGTTGCCGTAACCAACCTCTGCTCCTGCGCGGAGGTGAAATGAAGCGCTGCCGCGTGATTCAGGTTCCTCTGCTCGAACAACGCAAGATACAGCCGCTTCTTGATCGTGCTCCTGACCCGTATAGCATAGGGATCGAGCATGCCCTGAGGGGCGAGCACGTATGGCACGCCCCGACGGCGGCACGCTCGGCAGGCTGCCAGTGTCGGGTGCTGATACAGCCCGTGCACATGCACGAGGTCAAACTCCGGGACTCGTCTCTCCAGGGCCCTTGCCAGCCGAGGTGCGCAAGTCCAAGAGCGCGGAAAAGCCGCGGGGAAATACCAGACGCGAACTCCATCTATGTCGACCTCGCGCTCGAGCGGCACATCGAGGTTTCCCGGACCATCGATGTTTGTGGTGAACACTGTCACATCCACACCGAGCCTGACCAAGTGCCGGCCCAGGCCGTGGACAACCTGCACCGTCCCGCCGTAGCGGTATGCAGGCACATAGGCCGGTAGCACCTGCAAGATCTTGAGCTTCTGTGTCTTCTGCAAGGTTCGACTCACGATCGGTTACCAATCCTATCGAGAAGACGGTCATAGACCACCAGATAAGGCACACCGGCAGTCTTTGTAGAAAAGCGGGTCTCCACCAGCTTTCTCCCTGCCCTGCCCAGACGTCGCCGGAGCACAGCATCCTCCAGCAGGTGCTGCATCCCCGCCGCCAGCGCCTCCGCATCACCCACAGGAGTCAAGCAGCCTGTTTCTCCCTCCACGACGCAGGTTTCCGGCCCGCCACAGCGAGTGCTCAACACCGGGAGGCCCGACGCCATCGCTTCGAGGATCACAAGGCCCAACCCTTCCTCGTCCGACGAGAGGACAAACAGAGATGCCTGGCGATAGAGCGAGGGCAGCAGTTCCGGCGGTACGCTGGCATGTAGCTCAACATGCCCTGCAATGCCCCCATTGACTGCTTCCGTCCAGTCCGAGGAGCGCGGCTGTTCGCCCACGAGCACCAACCTGGGTGCATTCGCTAACCTCTCCCGCAATATACGATAGGCCCGCAACAACAGCCGGACATTCTTGCGCGGATCAGAGAAGCGACCTACCGACAGGATGTAGCCGTCAGCCGGCTGCGCCTCGGCAGGGTGGAACAGATCGACATCAACGCCAGGCCAACCCAGTGACAATCTGGACTGAGGTACCATCGCTGCTAGCTGTGACCGCGTGTACTCACTCAACGCAAAGACATGGTCCGCAAGCCGCAGCGCTCGTGGCTCGCTCCATGCATTGACAGCCGTCATCAGCCGGAGCCACGCACGCCTTGGTCCCTTGGCCTCAGCCAGCACACTCTGGCGCTCAGCTCGCACGGTCGTGGCTGCAAATAGACACATGGGCTTACTTAGCCGGGCCGTAGCTAGCGCGGTCGCCGGAGTGCCAGAAATCACCTGGATCAGATCAAAGGATTCCAAGAGCTCCGTCAGCGCCCGGCGCGGGCGAAAGCGCTGAAACTCTAACTCGCTTAGGAAGGCCCCTATGTAGGTGACAGGAAGCCCCCTCCATGTGCCAGATTTCGTCTGCACACCGCGTCGCCAACTGGACGGATCCAGCAATCGGACGCCAAGTGGATCGTTGGCAGATGGAGCCAAGGACAGCAGTGTTGGCTTGTACCGGTCCGTGCCTTGCAGCAGCTGGTGCAGAAAGAGGGCAACTGCAGGCACTCCGCCCCCGTACTGAAGGCCAGGTGCAACCAGGGCCACGCGTCGTGGAAAGTCTTGTACCGTCACTGCTCTACCATCTGCGTCTCAAAGCTAAAGCAAGCGCCCTACGGCTGCTGCCTGGTTCTCTACGAATCCATGCCGGAACTCGCATGCCCTGACCCGGCGCCCAAATCCGGCTGCGAAGGTAGCCAGTCGCTTGCTCTCCAACTCGCTGCAAAGGGCCGCAGGATCACGGCAGCGGCGAGGATGTACTGCACTAGTGCGCCAAAGAGCACTGCGGAGGTGCTCCCAATCCCATTGAGAAAGTAGGCCATGATCACCAGGTAGATGGCCCGGCCGCCATCGCTGTTCTTGCCGTTAAGTACCGCGTCCATCACAGCAAACACAAGGCCCTGGAGCGCCATCACACCTGCAATGCCGATGATCCCAAAGTTGGCATAGGCCTCTGGCAGTTGGCCTATCGAAATCGTGCTGTCCTGCCACTCGTATTTGAACGCATAGTCCACGTCAATCCTTTGGTTTGCCGCGGACGCCGACGGCTTGTCGGGCCAAATCAAGCGGGGAATCCATGCATAGAGGAAATAGGAGTAGGTCTCGCCTCGATAGTACGGGACGTAGGACGGCGTCATCTCGCGCACGTAGACAAACCTGTGCACCAAGTCAAACCTCGCCAGGGTCTCGCGTATCACTTCCTGCCACATGCCTTGCTCTACACTGCCTTGGATCTCTCCCTCAACGGCCTCACCCCAGACCGAGAGACGCTCGTTGAATCCGTACTCCTCGCCGCTGTACCAGACCTGACGCCGGTACTCGGACTTGGCCGGGTTAAGCACGCCAAAGAGCACAAGCCCCGCCAAGATGGCCACCCATGGCATCTTTCGCGTCGCATGCCATCGCACCGCCAGCATGAGTACGAGGGGCATCAGGGCATTCTCCAACATACCGGTGGTCAGCCCTACTAGAAAGGCATAGAGCACCGCTGCATAGAGCGCCACGTGCGCAGTCCAGCTCCGCCCTTCCCTGTACACACCATAGGCCAGAAGCACGATCGCGATGTTGAACTGGCTGTTCATCAGCCGGACGATCGCGTTAAAGCTGGAACTTCTCAGCGGTTCCCAGTTCAACGCACTCAGCATCGTGAGCAGACCACTGCCGACCAGGGCTCCCCATAGATACAGGATGCGGCCCGCAGGGATCAGAGGCAGGTCCAGCTTTGGAATCCGCTGTGCCACCTGGCTTCGTCGTATGAGATAGTAGCCGGCCATCATCATCACGATTCCCAGCTCGACATACAGCAGCACCTCGAACGTCGTACTCCAACGCAACGGTACAGTGCTGCTCATTATTGTTAGCTGCGCTGGCTGGGTGTAGATCGAGACGCTGAACTGCAGCGCATACGACAGGCATATCAGCTCGAACATCGGCAGCCCCTGCCTCCCTCCGGCATACCAGCGGGCCATCGGCAGCAAGCAGGTCGCGGTCAGCAAGACGGCCGCAAGGTGCACGTCCCAGGGCACAGGTTCTACCTGCCAGTAGCTAAAAAGACCAGCGTAGGCCAGGACCACGACGACGTATGGCAGGAGCACGCGCCGGCGAGCGGGTTGTTCTTGCTGCTTCAATCCAGTGGTCATTGTCGCAACGGCCGGGTCCGCCTTGAACGTCACGCTCAACTCCTCACCGGGGTGCAGCACAAGGATCGAAACACCTCAAGAACGGGCGCGAACTGGCGCTCGTAGCTGTACTCCTCTTCAAAAGCCCTAGCCCCCGCCGCACCAAGGCGGCGAGAAAGGTCGGGATCGCTCAGCAAGGCATTCACCGCAGCAGCTATGCTCTCTGGCGAACTCTCGTCGGCAGATACTCCACACCCACGCGTTTCCACCAGGGCGCGCAGGCCTGGCCTGTCCGATACCAATACAGGCAGCCCCGCCGCCATATACTCCATCAGCTTGTTGGAGGCAGTTGTTATGTACACATTATTGATATGGATCGGCTCATACAATGCATGCCCAATGTCGGCGCCAGGCGTGTGAAGAGGTATTTTATCATAGGAAACAAGAGGAAGGACAGCGAACTGCTGGCTCACTCCCAACGCCTCGGCAAGCGCAACTAGCGAATGCACATACTCTGATTCCCCAGGTCCCATCACCGCAAACCCCCACTGCTTGTTCCCCCACAGGGGAATGGAGCGAAGCGTTGCCTCAATCCCATGTCCGGGCCCGATCCTGCCCTGGCGCAGAACAATACGGCTGAAGCTCTTCCCTTGGGCGACCAGCGCCTCAGAGAGCGCGTTGCCTGATGACTCGTATCGGTGCACCGGAGCATTGGCCACCGTCAGCGGCGGACCATTGAGTTGCAGTTCCCGACGCATCACGTCGCCGCGCTCCCTGTCTGGCACGATCACCAGATCCGCGGAGCCGGCATAGCGTGCCTCGAAGGCTTTGACGCAGCGTGCCCCAAAGGTCATGGCGGTGTCGAGCGGCGTGTAGTCATGGCAGTGGTAGATCACGGGACGGCGATGCAGCGTAGCGAGCAGGTGCGCCGCTAGGAAACCATGCATGTCATATCCCAGAAAGAGGTCAGCATTGTGATCCGCACGGCGCAGAACCTCTATCAAAAAGATCCCGAAGCACAGCCACGAAGGCCCCAGAGATGCCCTCACTCTGCGGATCCTTGTCTGTTGCGGATAGGAGACGGAGTAGTCGCTGCCCATGAGGCCTGGATTCACTCGGCCCAGGATGTCGAGCCGCACGCCAGCCTCGGCCATGACTTGCGCTCCGTTTATTACTGGTGGGTAATGATCAGGATTCGCATAGATGACTGCCTGTATGCGCAAGGAATTGCCCATTTCTAGAGACGATCCCTCTCCTGCAGAATGCGCGAATACTGCTGGCACACTCGCTCACCATAGTCATCCCAGGTGAGACCCGTCGCCACCCTCCGCAATGCGGACGCGCCCATACCTGCACGAATGTCCTGGTTCTCATACAGGTACAGCAGCTTATCTTTCAGAGCATTGACGTCTCTGATGGGAACAACAAACCCATCCACGCCGTTGCTCACCAGATCCTCTCCCGCAGTGTTCTCCGTGCAGATCACCGGCAGCCCGCACGCCATTGCCTGCGGGAGGACCATGCCGAAACCATCGTGTACCGATGGCAGCACCAAGACCGAGCACTGCGAGTAGTACTCGCGCAGCTGTGGTTGCGAAACATGGTCGATGTGAGTATAGGATCCTTCGTATCTCTCCAAAAAGGGTTCCATCTCGCCCGACCTAAGGCCGATCAACCACAACTCAGCACCCGGCAGCTTTAGCTCGGAGAAGGCTTGGAGCAGGTAGTGCACACCCTTCTGTAGCTCCAATCGACCAGCATACACTACCCGAAAGACCGCATCCTGTTTGGGAAGTGGCCAAAACTCGGCTAGGTCGACGCCCAAGGACATCGTGAGCAGCCTGCCCTCTGAAATGCCTCTCTCAACAAAAGTGCGCCGCGCGAATGAGGAAGGAACGCTGATATAGTCGGCCAGCTCGTACTCCCTCAGTTCCTTCTGGACGATGCCGGGGCTGGGAAGCCTGGGACATGCATCGTGCTTTCCATACTCATCACGCAGAATGTCTCGCTGTGTCTCGATGTGCGCCGATCCTCGCTCAAGAATGGTGCAGGCTCCCTGTCTGGACGCTCTCAGCAACCCACGCTCTGAGAAGCTGGACCACCCTACATACAGGTCGCATGTGGGCAGCACTCGCTTCTCCGCCGATCTGTCAAAGCACTCGTGGAGGCGGAAGTCAAGCTCGACCACCGACCTCAGCTTCTCGGGAGCAGCAAGCCAGAGGCGATTGGCTGCTTCGTACCTGCGCAAAGCTACTGTCCGCGACTTTGGAATTCCATACTTGACCACCTCGAACTTGGGATAGGTCGTGATCAGCCGCTCGAGGTGGCCGCGCCTGTGAAGCTGGTCTGCGAGGTAGAAGGCATGAAACCGACCAAAAACAGAGACAACAACTCTCATGACGGAACTCGAATCGGCCAACTATGCGGAATGAAACACATCAAGAACTCTCTGGACCCGATCGACATACTGATGTCCGTCAGCAACCAAGGTATGGGCGTTCTCTGCAAGCTCAATACGTTCCACAGGCCTTGTCAGAAAGTGTTCGATCTGTTCAGAACTCTCCTCCAGACTGCTGAAATAGGCCCCGGCCGTGCCTTCCGGGAAGATGGCTTGAGCCCCCGCCGTGCGGCTAGCGAGAGCAAATCCGCCGCAGCCCGGCACTTCAAAAGTGCGCATGTTCACGCCATCCGGCAGATTCTGCCGGCGCAGAGGGTTTAGCGCGATGGCCGCGTTTGCTATGACACGTGCAGCTCCAGGTCCTTCAACTGCTGCACCTTGCCAGCAGCGACGCAGGGGACTGCCTACCTTGGTTCGCGTGCGCCAATAGGCAGGACCCCATATCTCCAGATCGAATCGCCCCGCGAGTTGGGTCAACCATGCCTCCCGGTCTCTATCCCAGCCACCCACAAAGACCACCTGACAAGTCGGCTCCGCCGACAAACCGACGTAGGGGAACATCACGGGATCCCAAGCAAAGGGCAAGTATTCAACCCGAGTTACGCCCACGTGCTGCAATCGTGCGACAAGAGATTCGCTCCAGATGAAATACGCATCACACGCCAACGCAGAAGGAAGCGTCTCCGGGCGACTGCTTGCCCAGGGAGGCAAGGGATTGTCGGCGTGGATGATATAGACCCGCGTTCCGGATGACCTTGCCTGCAACACCGTGTTTCGCATGACCAGGTCTCCATTCAGAACCAGGAACAGATCAGGGACAGCATCGGAGAGCATCTGTAGGACGTGCTTGTTCCAACGCGCCGCACCGATCTCCCGCCAGGTCCTGCTCCAAAGGGTGAGCCGATGCAGAAGACGCTCTCGCAACCAGAACGCCAGATAGCCCGAGATGTCGCGCGTGTCAACGCGCACCACGGTACAGCCAAACGATTGCAGAGCACGCTCATACGAACGCGCCAGGCGAAATTCACCAAAGTCTCCGTACAGGGCTACGACCAGGTTCGATCTAGTTCCCAAGCTTCACCGCCCCCTAGTACGCTGTGGCTGTCTCACTCGCAAGCTATCCAGAGCGGCAAGGACGCCGCTCACACAGCGTTCGAGGTCCCAGTCATGGATAATCTGTAGCGAATTTGCTCCCATGCGTTTACGCATACCTTCGTCAACGATCAGGTCGCGCAGATGGGTTGCCAACTGCTCCACGTTGCCTGCCGGAAACGTGAACCCGTTGTAGCCCTCGATCACCAGGTCCGGCACCGCGCCAATCTCCTCGCTGGCAACCACCGGGAGCCCGGCGCACATCGCCTCGTTAATCACCAACCCCCACGGCTCATCTTCGGACGGCAGTACAAAGATGTCGGCCACAGCATAGAACTTTGGCAACTCGGTCTGATTCTGGAATCCGACAAAGTAGACGTCAGCCAGGCGGTGCTGGCTGCTGTATTCCTTCAGGTCTGATTCGAGCCCACCCGATCCCACAAACACCAGCGCCGCATGAATACCCTCCTCCTGTAACACGCCGAACGCGACCAGAAGATCGTGAGGTCTCTTTCGCGGTATCAACTTCGAGGCGAACAGGATCAGGGGCATGTCTGTTGGCAGGCCCAGCTCTGCCTTCGTGTCATCTGCGCGCGCCTTGAAGCGACCGGCTGCCTTGGCAAGAGATGCATTATCCACAACGTACGGAACATCAAACATGCGATCCGGGCTCACGCCGTGCGCCATGTAGAACGCGCGGTTACGGGTCCCAATAGTCAGGCATCGGTCGCAGAGATGCCGGTAGAAGCACCGCATGAGCGGCCGGCGCAGGACCCGCTTGAGATAAGGTCGCCTCAATCGCAGGTGTGTCTCACAGCGCATGAACACCGGAGTGCCCACAAGTTTCGCCGCGAAAATACCCAACAGATAGCTAAGGTACGAGTGCCCGTTTACCAAGAGAGCTTCGTATCGATGGTGCCAGAGCTCTGCCACAAGAGCTGGGTTCACTAGGCTCAGAAAGCCACCGACTTGGTCTTTGCGGCGCAGATTCTTCAGGAATTGGTGCTTGTACCCCTCAAGTAAGGGGATGTCCCACTTGACGGAGATGCCAAAACCCTCATCATGATAGGCATTCAAGCCTTGTCGGCTGCAATAGTAGACAGTCAAATCGATAGCCGACTCCTCGGCCAGCCTGCGGTACAGGGGGGCAAAGTACTGGATCGGATGAGAGTGCAGAGCTGCCAGACGATATGGTCTTTTGAAGTACGCCCCTGTGCTCATCTGTCTGCGCGCCCGCCGAGCATGCCTCGACCGCTATATGACCCTGATGTTCTGCTGCAAGAGGGCAGGCCACGCTTCCACGGTCTGGCCTGGACCACCCTCATAGAATCGCCCGTTGACGTCATCGGGACGGATCGGCGCGTGAATGTGGTCCGGATGCAGAATGAGCGGCGCATCTGCGAGAAAACCGGCCCAATAGCCGAATGTGCTTCCGGCCGAAGCAACGATCACTCTACTCCTGGAAAGCAGCAGCAGGTCCACAATATCGGCATTAGCAGTAGCCCGCTCGACGTTAGGCATCGCCAGCAAGACGGCCAACTCGTCATCACCACCATCCGAGAACACCGTGACCGGCAGCTCACTGCCGTGAATCGTGCGAATCGAGGCAATCACATCCTGAAAGTACGCCTGTGGAGTACGCACCCCGCCCACTTTGGCGAAATCCTCACCTGGCTGCAGCTGGCGAAAGTCGCCGCACCGAACGTGCACCCCAACCACCGGAGCCTCGATGCTGTTTACGCACGCCAGATGGCGATCCGCTACCGCCTCGTGCAGCTTGGCTCGCACAAGGTCGCGGTGCTCGCGGATGCCGTCAAAATAGTCCCACCAGTGCGGAATCATGCTGAATACATAGAGGGCTCGCGTATGCGGGTCACATTGGGCCGGCGCGAAGGCTGGTTCGTTGATGCGCGGGTAGGTCAGCAGTATCCACCACCTGACTAGCCTGGTAGGCCCATCCGGCCATCTAAAGTAACCCCCATATCGGCGGCGGCTCCTCTCTCCTCGCAACAGTGGGCCGATCCGTAGCTTCGTCCACGACGAGGTAATAAGACGAGAGCGACTGAGATGCGCGTAGACCAGCGCCCGCGCCCACACAGAGAGCATGTTACCCAGACCAGCCCTGGGCAAGCGCGCATAGCAGTAACTTCCTGTCGGTCCTGTATGCGCACTCACGGCAGTTTTGTCATCTCCAGAATGGCGCAACCAAAATCACAGCCATAGTTCTCTGCGACACGCTTTTCGTCCAGCACAACATTCTCGTGCAGCAGACCCGAGTCATCGACAAATGAGAAGGAATCAATCCGGTACGCGGGCATCAATATGCTGAGTAGATGGTCCAGGGAAAACACCCTGTGTGCGTTGAACTCGATTCTTTGCCTGCCCATCGGTACCGATAGGTAGAACTTGCCTCCCACCACCAGCAACTTGTGCAGGTTGTCCAGAGCCATCAAGTAGCCCTCAAACGTGACCGGTTCACCAAATCTACCAAGGCCAAAGTGCTCCAAGGCATGAAGACAGGACAGGGAGTCACAGTAGCCATACCATTTGTCCTCGATTTCCTGCATCAGATCGCGGCGGATGAATCGCACATTGGGGATCTCACATGCAGGTTCCCGTATATCAAACACCTCGATCTCTCGGAAGGATGCCACATGAGCCACAAATCCGTCTACTCTAGAACCGACGTCCACGTGCACCTTCGGGTTTCGGAGATGAATCCGTCTGGCCACGAGCAGATCTTGATGAAAATAGTGCCCTGAGGCCGTTCCGCTTGCCGAGAACCGATCCTCAAGGCAAGGATACGCTTTGCCCATTGGGAACGAAACGGAAGAGACCGCCTGTTGGCGCTTGAGAGTCCTCCGATCACGGACATAGTGCGGGAGCCCTCTCAAGGTAGAGGCAACTCTCATAGGATCAAAGCCAAACAGCGCCAGCAGGCTATTCAGTCTGCGCAACCCGCTTCTCATTGTGTCCCTCTACCTAGTCCCGTTCCGCAATTCGCCCCTCACTCACCCCTGCCACTAGCGCGGTCGCCTGGAGTAACAGTGTGACTCGACAGACTGCCACGAGCGCGAGCACCACCGGCAGGGCGCTCAACCAGCCCATACACGGAGCCACGACGATGCCAGCGCGGAGCCGATCCAGGTCGCCCCACTCCAACCTCGTTTACTCCTGCAGGCCGGGCACCGCCGTCGAGTGCGCTCTCCCACCCATCCGTTCGCGAACCAACCCCACGAGGTTCAGCCACGCCGTCCGCCGCAACCCGACGGTGAGAGCGCCATAGACAAGTACTCCCGTGGCGACGAGCAGGCCCAGCTCCTGCCAGTGGGGCAAGCCATCCGGCAGAAGCCACCCCATTCCATAGACCGTCAGGCCCATGAGGACAGAATCGACGATGGCCGCCGACACCGTGCGAAAGATCTCCCCGAACCGCATCCCGACAAGCCTGCCCGGTATCGCAAGGTTTGGATACAGCATCAGGAGGTTGGTCACAGCGTAGAGGAGAGCCACCGCCTCGATGGAACCGAAGGCAATGCCGGCCGCGATCGCGATGATGATGAGTGTCGCGTTGACCAGGCCTACCCGGAAGTACCAGTCTGTGCGCCCCTGTGACAGGTAGATCCAGCCAGTGGGATGGCTCAGTGACTGAATCGCGCCCACCAGCGCGAGAATCCGCACGGTCGGAATCATGTCGGCCCATTTCTCGCCAAAGACTGTGAGGACAAATGGCTCGGCCACGATCAGCAGACCAGTCATCATCGGAAAGACCAGCAGGGTGATCAAACCTATCGCGCGCAAGAAGATGCTCTTTACGCGCGCCCGATCCTCTTTAATAGTGGACAGGGCCGCAAACATCACACTGGCGATCACGCTGATCACCTGGGAGATCGGAGCCAGCATCAAGCCATATGCACGGCTGTAGTATCCCAGTGCCTCTGAGCCAAGAAACCTCCCGATGAGCATGTTGTCCGCATTTCGCGCCCAGTAGTTGGTAAAGTTGAATGCGAGCACATTTCCCGTAAAGCCCCACAGCTCCTTGAGGGAATCCCAGCGAAACCTGCGTTGCGGACGCAAGCCGCTGAAGATGAGGTTCAGAACCGAAAACACCATATAGTTGCCAAGATACATCGCGACCAGGCTCCACACACCTGCACCCAGGAGCGCCAAGGCCACGCCGGTTGTGCCCGACACAAAGGTGGCAACCAGGCTGAACCGTGCCGTGAGGTGAAACTGCAAGCGCCGGTACATCAGCGCTTCCGGCACGTGACCCACGGCCGCCACTAGGAAGGTCGGTGACAGGCCGCGTGTCATAGGCACAAGGATCGGTTCGCGATAGAACGCCGCAACCAATGGGGCGCACGCAAACAGAAGGCCAGACAAAACTAGCCCCGCCCCCACGGTGAACCAGAACACAGAGTCGGTATGCAGCTCGGAAATGTGTGTCCGCTGCACCAGCGCCGCAGTGAAACCCGCTTCCAGGAACATGCCCAGGAAAGTTATGACAACCACGATCATGCCCACGGCGCCAAAGTCATCAGGCAGCAGCAAACGGGCCAGGATGGCGGTCAGCCCTAACTGCATCACCTGTTGGCCGATGCGGGCCACGGTGTTCCACATGACGCCCGTCACGGCCTTCTCCTTCAGATCGTGACTCATGCTCGGCTAGTTTTCACAGAGGCTCGCATACTCATGCGGGCATTCGGTAGCTGCCCTGGTGCAAAGGCGTGGGCAAACTGCCCTCAAGCTACTCTGCTTCCCCGACATGGTCGACCTCCCCCAGGGCAAACAGATAGACCTCTCTGAAGCACCCTTTGCTGGTCCCGTGCGCTACCAGCCACACCCCAGCCGAGTCAGCATCGGCGACCGGTTCCCAAACACCTGCCCTGAACTGGACCTGATCTGGCAGCCAGCCTCCTCCCACATGCGTGTAATTGTAGGGATCCTCGACGCCGAACCAGATCCTGCCCAGCGTGAGTGCGGCGTCGCCCATCGGAAATGCCTTTCCTCCCTCGACGTATAGTGCACCCTTGCGCAGCGGTGCTGTGTCGCTCTGCAGGCCAAAGCTGGCGTCGACCCGCCCGGCGTCGAGACAGAGCCACATCTCATGCGGGATAATCTCCTCCCGGGACAGGGCCGACAGATCGTCACCATACACCAGTCCGTGCCACCCTACTGGCCGAACCCCTGCAGGCACACTGTCCCAGGCAAAGGCCGGGTTCGATGCCTGGTTCAGCACCACCTGGCGCACGCGCGAATATTGGGGCTGTCCCTGCTGCCCGTCCCGAAAATAGAGTTCAACCTCCATGAACGGCCCTGTCTCCAGGTCCTCCGCACGGTAGTCAAAGCCAATCAGGGTACGCCCGCCTTCCAACTCCTGCTCGATCGACACCTGCGGCACAGGCTCGCCTTTCAACACCTCCAGGCCCACCCGCTCTTGCAGCACGTCCTCCTCGTAGAAAGCCAGCCAGTGTGCTACTTGCTCATTACCTGGCTGTCTCTCGTGCCAGGCGCGCAGGCCATCCAGGCGTAGCTCCTCGAAGCGTGCAAGGTAGCCGAGCGCCTCGTGGGGCGGCATCACAACCAGCGCACGGCGCAGGACATCCCATGCTTCCAGGGGACGGTCCTCCTGGACAAGACAATCCGCCAGACCAAGCCCGAGGTATGGCCCGTGCACACCGTAGGCCGTGTCGGCCCGGCGGTAGAGATTGGCAGCTTGCTCCAGGTCTCCTTCAAACATCCGCCGCTGGGCGGCGCGGTAGAACACCGTTCCCCACCAGCGCTTGTGGCGGGCTGTGGCTTGCGGATCGTAGAGCCGGACCGCCTCGATCCAGTCCATCTCTAACGCCGCAAGGTAGGCAAGTGCGTTGGGTTCATTGCTGACCTGTCCCTGTTCTGCCGAACGCTGGAGTAAACTCAACGCCGTCAGATATTGTCCAGCATCAATGCTCGCCAGCGCGCTGAACCCGAGCGCCCGACTGTCTGCAAACATTGGCAGAGATCTGTCTTCGCCTTCGCGCCCACACAGGCTCCGCCAGCCAGAATCCCAGGCCGCTTCATCCAGACTGCGCTCGTATACCGGGAGGTCAAGCCGGCGTAGCGCCTCCACGCGCTCGACGTTGGCTACCAGCGCTGACCACACCTCCGGCGCCACCAAGACGAGCGCCAGCGAGCCTGCCAGTACAAGCCCAAGAACCCGGAGCCGGTTCCCCCGACCTTTCATAGCCCTAGCCAGCAATCCCCAGAGCTATCAGCACCCACAGATCCGACCAGTGCGGCTCGCTCACACAAGCAGCGCCTGGTGCTCCACCACCCACTCGTACAAGCGGCGGACGCCTTCTTCCCGGCGCGTGTGCGGCCTCCATCCGAGTTCCCGCTCTGCTTTGCGGATGTCAGCCACAAAGATCTTCTGGTCGCCGGGACGCCAGTCCTCGTAGGTCACCGGGATCTCCCTGCCCATTAGTCTCTCCAGAATTGGCCCCAGATCCCTCCACACCGACAAGGTGTTCGCCGGTCCGCCGCCGACATTGTACACCTTGCCAGCGGCGACGTCGATCCGCCGGACGGCAAGATCATAGAGATCGAGCAAGTCATCAACCCACAGCATGTCACGCACCTGCTTCCCATCGCCATAGATCGTGATGGGGCGTCCAGTGACGGCAGCGATCAGGAACCACGCCACCCAGCCCTGATCCTCTACGCCAAACTGCCGCGGACCGTAGATGCACGATTGGCGCAGTACCACTGTCGGCAGCCCATAGATCCGGGCATAGTCGCGCACATACTGATCGCCAGCGCCCTTGGAGCAGCCATAGGGAGAGTGAAAGTCCAGTGGATAGCTTTCGGGGATACCCTCGGTATAGTCCCGGTAGGCATAGCCGGTCTGGCCCTCGACCACAACTATGTCCTCCATCCCACCGTACACCTTGTTTGTAGACGCGTAGAGAACAATCGGCCTTCGCCCCGACAGGCGCGCCGCCTCGAGCACGTTAAACGTCCCCCACGCGTTAACTTCAAAGTCGAGTCGCGGATCCTGGACAGAGGTCGTAACCGCCACCTGAGAAGCCAGGTGGTAGATCACATCTGCGTCTGCCGTAGCCTTGAGCAGGACCGCCGAATCCCGAATGTCAGCCTCGAGCAGCGTCCAGCCACCGTCACACTCAGCACGCAGCCAGTCCACATTCTTGTTCGCCCCAGGTCGCGAAAGATTGTCATAGACAACGACGCTGTGACCTCCGCCCACCAGACGATGAACCAGGTTGCTCCCGATGAACCCTGCTCCACCAGTAATCAGTGCCTTCAACGCATCCCTCTCATCCTCAATCTGCCCCTATTCTCGTTATTTTCACTTATTCCACTTCCGATCAGGCGTTTACAATGCCGGAAGCCAGACAAGCTCCGCCGATCTGGCACTGCAGTGTGCCAAATTGAAGAGCTATTTCGGCAACATCTCCGCGTCTTCAGATCGACTTGATTTCCGTGTGGTCAATCTCGACCGGCATCATGCGCCCCACTACGTCAAGCAGGACACGCACCCGATTCGCTGCAGACATAGGCTGGTCGAACACAGCTTCCAGATCCCGCAGCGGGCCAGAGACGATGCGAACCCGATCGCCTCGCTTTAGATGGCCGTAGCCGACTTCCTCAATAGCTTCCAGCCGCTCCCGGACCATGTCCACGATCTCGTCCGCTACTGCAGCCGGCCGATCCTCAGCGCCGACGATGCGACGGACCCCAGGCATCCAGTCAATCGTTGATCGCGGAACCGTAGCAAGATCGAGCCGGGCAAACAGATAGCAGGGGAAGTAGACCACACGGTCGGGACGGTCACGCCTCCTAACCTTTCGCTGAACCGTGGGAAGGTAAGTCTCGATACCCCGCCCCCGCAAGAAGGCGTCCACCTGATGCTCTTTTCTCGGTTTGGTGTAGAGCGCGTACCAATGCATCATCTCAAGCAAGTCCTATCAGGGCTCCAGCCGCCTGGGGCCTGATTCTTCGCGCAGCGCCAGGTCCTCGGAATCAATGCATGGTCCGGCGGGGAGGGAGATGAGGTACCACGGTCATTGCCGCGAACCAATCAACAGGCATGGTCTGACAGATCCATTCTACACACAAGAAGGCTGCCTGTCAAATGAGTCACTGGCGCCGCGGTCGGCGGGCGCCAAGTCACTCGCGATCCTTGGCTTGATCCCACAGCGCATCCTGTTCCTCCAGCGCAAGTGCGGACAGGTCCAGGCCGCGGATAGCTGCGTTCTGCTCCATCTGGGCATAGCGCCGCACAAAGCGGTCACACGTACCGCGCAGGGCGCTCTCGGCATCCAGATCCAACCAGCGGGCAGCGTTCACCAGGCTGAAGAGCAAGTCGCCCAGTTCCCGCGCCTGGGTTTCCCGATCCTCCGCTGCCGCCAGTTCGACTACCTCCTCGTCGATCTTCTCGAGCACTCCAGCCAAATCCCGCCAATCGAACCCCGCCCGCGCTGCCCGCTCCCCAAGGGCCTGAGCGCGAGCGAGTGCCGGGAGGGTGACTGGCACCCCGTCCAGCCTCGAGCCTGGGCCGTCCTCATGTCCCGAGGCTGCTCGCTCACTAGCCTTTACCGCCTCCCAAGCGCGCAGCACATCGGCC
>JBFFCR010000014.1:0-20529 GCA_041559855.1 Anaerolineae bacterium
ATCATTCTACTGGTCTCGCGGAATACCCAGGTACTGGCCAGCCAGACCATGTTCTATATCGAGCAGGGAAACGGCCAGATGGCCAACGCCGTCATTCTCATCTTGCTCGCGATCACGGGGGTCGGGAACTTGATCATAGGGCGCTTCCGAGGCGGCAGCCTCAAACAGGGTCTGGGAATGTAAGAGGGGATTAAGGCAACGGCAATCACTATCAACAATCTCACCAAACGCTTCGGCAACGTGGTCGCAGTGAACGGGGTCAGTCTGAGCGTTGATGCGGGGTCGTTCCTGACCTTGCTTGGCCCTTCTGGATGCGGAAAGACGACCCTTCTGAGGTGCATTGCCGGGCTCGAGGACCCCAATGGCGGTGAGATCTATATCAACGACGAGTTGGTCTTTTCCCACGATCAGGGCATCTCGGTGCCTCCTGGCAAGCGCAATCTGGGCTTGGTTTTCCAGAACTATGCCCTGTGGCCGCATATGAAGGTGGAGAAGAACATCACCTTTGCCCTCGAGATCCAAAAGCTGGGTAAGGAAGAGATGCAAGAGCGCGTCAGGCAGGTACTGGCCGAAGTGCAGATGGTGGGCTACGAAGATCGCTATCCGCGCGAGATGAGCGGTGGCCAACAGCAGCGGATCGCCCTGGCGCGTATGTTGGCCTATCGGCCCAGCGTGTTCCTGATGGATGAGCCGCTCTCCAACCTCGATGCCCGCTTGCGCATGGATATGCGGGCGGAAATCAAACGCCTGCACCATGTGGCCGGGGCTACGACGATCTATGTCACCCACGATCAGGTGGAAGCGTTGACCATGTCTACCAATATTGCTGTGATGAAGGAAGGCGTGATTCAGCAAGTGGATAGTCCCGACCGTGTGTATCATTACCCGGCCAACTTGTTCGTGGCTGACTTTATCGGCAACCCCAAAGTGAACCTGTTGCACGGCGTCGTGAACCACGATGCGGTCGACCTGGGAGAGTTCCGCATCTCCATGGACACATCGGGGGCGCCGAAACAGGCGGTGGTTGCCGTGCGACCCGAAGATGTCATCATCTCCACCGAGCCTGTCCCGGGCTCGGTAGAGTTCACGGCCTATTCCGTGTTGCCTTCCGGTGCTGACTCTACCATCATTGCGCGGCGGGGAGATGTGGAGATTACCGTCCGGGAGATGGGCATCAGCTCGATCGCAATGGATGACAAGGTGTGGCTGACCTTCGATCCCAAGACGCTCAACCTGTATGGTAAAGAAAGCGGAGACTTGGTTGTAGCCAGGGACTAGACAGGAGCCTTTCCGAATGGCCCCAGAAGTCACCACAGACGTGGCGAAAGGAGGGAGGGGAGTAAGCGAGAGCAGAGGCGGGTAGGACGTTGTGATTGCAGGGCTTGATTTTCCAACAATGGCCGCAAGGCAAGGAGGAAGAACATGAAAGTGCTGGTTAAGCTCTTGACACTGTGTTTGGTGGTCAGCTACATTGCTGGCTGCGGTGGCGAGCCAACGGGCGATGCTGAGAAGTGGGCAAAGGACAATGGCGTCGGCCCCTGGACCCCCGAGGAGGAAGATTGGGAGGCCATCGAAGCGGCAGCCCTCGAGGAAGGCAGAGTTGTCGTATACTCTAACTCGTCCAAGATCGAGAAACTGATCGAACCCTTTGAAGCGATGTACCCGGGGATCATTCTGGATGGCGCAGACACTGATGATATCCACATCAAGATGTCAGCGGAGCAAGAGGCCGGGAACATTGTCGGGGATGTCTGGTTCCAGAGTTTTGGCCACATCCTGTACGGGGAGTTCATGCCCAACCAGTGGCTGTGGTCCTATGTTCCCCCGGGCGTGGAATTCCACTGGCCAGTCACTGAAGACCGCCCCTTTGCGCTTCAGCGCCGCAGCGTGGACCTCATAGGGTATAACCAGGAGATCTACCCTGATGGTTGCCCGCTCACCAGCTGGTGGGAGCTGACCGAACCGGAGCTGAAGGGGAAATTCTACATGGAGGATCCCATCTCCGACAGCAGCACCACGGCCAAGATCACGCTGATCGTCCAATACGCCGACGAATTTGCCGCTGCCTATCAGGATCTCTACGGCAAGGAATGGACCACTGATGAGATGTATGGTGATGACACCCCAAATGCTGGGTACCTGTATCTCAAAAAGCTAGCGAAGAATCAGCCCGGCATCCAGCCCGGCGGCGATGAGGTCGATGCGGCCTTTGCTACCCTGGGCATGGACCCGTCGGTTGAGCCCGGGTACGGTTGGACAGGCCTGTCCAGCTATGAGGATACCCTGGACGGTGAGCTTGCCATGGCGCCTTGCTGGGGTCTCAAGCCCAGAGCAGGCATCCTCAAGGCCGCCTATCTAGGAATCGCCAACAATGCCCCGCACCCCAATGCGGCCAAGCTCTTTATCAAGTTCGCGCTCTCAGAGGAGGGCTTTGATCCCTGGGGCAAGATGGGCACCTATCCACCTGTCGTGGGTATCCCCATTCCCGAAGGCATGCCAGCCCTGGAGGATGTCGAGCTTTGGCCCAGCGATGATGCGTTCGCCTATGCGAATATGAGCCAGGTTCGAGACTTCTGGCTTGCGAACTATCTGGGGGATTAGTACCAGTTTGCAGTGGGTGAGTACCTCTGGACACGGACGCGCGTGGTCCGTGTCCAGAGACCTGCTGCACGGCACCAGATCTCGGAGAGAACCTCGGCATGGCGAGCAATTCCATCCGCGCCGTCCTCTTTGACATGGGCGGCACGCTAGAGGAACTCCATAGCGACGAGGCCATCCGCCAGGAGGCCACCCAGGGCTTGCGTGAGCTGCTGCGCGAGCGAGGCGTCGATCCTGGCCTGAGCCTTTCGGATCTGCAGTCCGCCGTGTCTTCCGGCTTGGAAGCCTACCAGTCATGGCGAAAAGGACCCGAGATCGAACTTCCAGCGGAGAGGGTGTGGACCGAGTTCATCCTGGCCAAGCACGGGTTGTCGAAAGAGCGCGTGGCGGCGGCCGCCGAGGACCTCTCCTTCTTCTATGACACCCATTACCACGTGCGCAGCTTGCGCCCCGAAGCACCTGCCGTTCTGGAGACGCTCAAGCAACAAGGTTTTCGCCTGGCGGTAATCTCCAACGTGGTCAGCCGCCGGCTGGTCCCATGTATGCTGGCCGAGTACGGCATCGCGCACTATTTCGATCCAGTGGTGACCAGTGCCAGCCTGGGCTGGCGCAAGCCGAATGAGCGCATCTTTGGTGAGGCGCTGCGCCTCATGGAAGTACCGGCGGGGGCCTGTGCCTATGTGGGAGACACGATATCTCGCGATGTCATTGGCGCGCGGCGCGCCGGGTTCGCCCTGGCCATTCAGATCAGGTCGTTCCTCACTGCCAGATCCGACCGTGAGATAAGGCATGTGGCGCCAGATGCGGTCATTCGTGATCTGACCGAGGTCGTTAATCTCGTCAGCCTGCCCAGAGGGGCGCGCCATGATGGCTAGAGGTATCCTGTTCGATGCCGCCGGCGTGTTCTATGACCGGCCGGAATCGACGCGAAAGTATGTCGCCAGACTTCTCCAGGGCAAAGGGCTTGCTGCCAAGCTCGCGGAACGAGACCGGGCGCGCCAGCGGGCATTGCGATCCCAGGCAAACAAGGGGCGCGTCGGCCCAAGCGAGTATTGGGACCAGGTATTGCAGATGATGGGGGTCACTTCCGAGTTGGAGCGAGGGACGCTGGTCGCCAAGATCAATGCCTACTCGGATCAGGTCCAGGCAATTCCCGGCGGCAGGGAGACTCTGGCAGCCCTGAAGCAGCGCGGGTTTCTGCTCGGGATCGTTACCGACACGATCTATCCCATCGAACGCAAGATGCGCTGGCTGGAACAGGTAGGAGTCGCCGAATTCATCGACGTGGTTGCCTGTTCAACGGTGGTTGGCGCGCACAAGCCAGATCCCGTTATCTACACGGACGCCATGCAGCAGGCCGGCCTGGCGCCGGAAGAATCTGCCTTTGTCGGCCACGCTGCTGATGAGCTCAAGGGTGCTCGACAGGCGGGGTTGATAACGGTCGCTGTGCTCTATGAGCCCGGCGCCGTGGCCGATTACTATGCCGAGACTCTCCCAGATCTGCTGAACGTGCCGATCTTTCACAGCACACACCCAGAGAGGCAAACGAGATGAATCACGACATCGAAGCCATCTTTCTCGACCACGGCAACACGCTACGGGTTGTGGTCAAAGACGAGGAGTTCCAGGCCCAGGCCAGGCAACAACTCGCGACGTTGGTGGGAACGGACAAGACTCCGGAAGAGTTTTGCGCCTGGCTGGATGAAAGGTACAAGGTCTGCAAACAGCGGGCCAAGGAGAGCATGATCGAAGCTTCGGAAAAGGACCTGTGGACGCGTTGCATGCTCCCCGAATGGCCTGCTGAGAAGATTGCGCCCCTGGCAGGGAAACTGACCCGTCTGTGGCGCGACCGCGATGGACGCCGGATTCCGCGGCCCGATACCGAACATGTGATCGTCGAGCTCGACAGGCGCGGCTACCGTCTGGGGATCATTGCCAACACCATCACCGAGACAGAGATTCCCGACTGGCTCGAGGAGTCTGGTCTGGCGCAGTACTTTGATGCGGTGATTCTCTCTTCCATCTACGGGCGCCGCAAACCCGGCCCGGAGATATACTGGGAAGCGGCGCGCAGGATCGGCGTTGACCCGGCGCGGTCGGTATATGTAGGTGACAATCCCTCTCGTGACATCCTCGGCACCAGGAGGGCTGGCTTTGCCATGACCATCCTCTTGATGGAGCCGGACACGTTGAAGAAGGAGCCCGCCACCGGCGACGAAAAGCCGGAGATGGTCATCCACGAGTTGAGCGAGCTGTTGGGCATTTTCCCACCGCGCAATGGCTCGAACAACGGTAGTCAGGCGTAGAGCAACCCGTGGCGCCCTGTGACTCCCCTGCCCGTGGCGGCGCCGGGCTGGCAGATGCAGTCAGAAGCCTGTACGGCGAGGGACAGACCGATTACTTTCTCGAGCCGCTGGTCATGGTGGACGGCCACGGCAAGGCTGTGGGCCGTATCGGGGATGGCGATGTGGTCATCTTTTGCTGCCGGCGCGGCGAGCGAGAGATCCAGCTGACGGAGGCCTTTGTCGACCCTGCCCTGCCTCACTTCCCAAGGCACGAGTTCCACGACCTGGCTTTTGTGATCCTGACCCTGTATCACGAAAAGTTCAAAGATCTTCCCGTGGCCTTTGCTCCTGCCAGGCTCGAGGACACGTTGGGCGAGGTTGTTAGCCGCGCCGGGCTGCGGCAGTTGCACGTCGCCGAATCGGAAAAGTATGCGCACGTCACATTCTTTTTCAACGGCGGCCACAACCAACCATTTCCTGGCGAGGACGACGTGCGCGTCCCCTCACTCCAGGGGATCCCCTTTACCCGCCAACCCGAGATGAGCTTGCCGGAAGTCACAGAGCAGATCCTGCACGGCATCGCGGAAGGGTACGATCTGATCGTGGCCAACTTTGCCAACGGGGACGTGCTGGGACACTCCTCCAGTCGCGAGGCCAAGATCGCGTGCGCGACCCTGGTCGATGCCAGAGTGGGGCAGGTTGTCAACAGCGCGCTGGCTGCCGGCTATGTGTCCCTGGTGACGGCCGATCACGGCAACCTGGAGGAAATGATCCACCCTGACGGCAGGCCCCACGTCTCGCACACGGCCAACGCGGTGCCCTTGGTACTGATCGACCAGCGCGCCTCATCGCACCCGCGGGTGCGAGATGGGAAACTGGCCGACATCGCGCCGACCCTGTTGCGCGCGCTCGGTCTTGTGCCACCGGATGCCATGACCGGCGATTCGCTGGCTCCGGACTATGACTGGGGCGGTCAGCGACGCGTGCTGCTGTTGATCCTCGACGGGTGGGGCACCGGCAGGGAGGACGAGAGCAACCCGATCTGGCTTGCACCCACGCCGGTGTGGGATGATCTGAAAGGGCGGTACCCGTGCGCCCAGTTGCAGGCTGCTGGCGGGGTGGTGGGGTTGAGGCCGGGCAAACCAGGCAATTCCGAGGCGGGTCACATGAATCTGGGCGCGGGCCGGGTGGTGCTCCAGGATGACGTGCGGCTCGATCTAGCAATGAAGGACGGCTCGTTCCAGCGCAACCAGATCCTGTGCCGTGCCATCGAGGATGCCAAGCGCAAGGGCACGAGCCTGCACCTGATCGGGCTGCTCACTGAAAAGAGCTCGCACGGCTCTATCGAGTATCCGCTGGCGTTGTTGCGCATGGCAGCAGATCGTGGCTTGCTCCAGGTGTACCTGCACCTGATCTTTGACGGGCGAAGCACCGAGCCGGGCAGCGCGCCAGCCATGCTCGAAAGGCTAGAAAGCCAGGTGCAGGAGATAGGGGTCGGGCAGATCGTATCCGGTGTGGGCCGGGGAATTGCCCTCGACCGGGATGGGGACTATAATAGAACCCGGCGTGCCTACGACGCGCTGGTGTTTGGCGTCGGGAGACCGTACGCTGTACACTGACGGGGGTATCCCGGCACTGAGGATCTATGGCATCAGACATCGCACTATCTACCATGTGGGGGATCGGCCAGTTCCCAAGCCTGGCCGATTTTTTCGAGGCCGGGCGCGAGCTGGGGTTCGCCCGCTTTGAGCTGAATCACGCCATCGACTCGGCCATGCTCGAAGGCCTGTCGTTGAACGGCGCGATCACGAGTATACACGAACCCTGCCCTGCGGACACTTCCACCGCAGAGCTCAAGCGGCGCAACTGGCTCATCTCTGCGCCCGACGAGGAGGACCGGCGGCAGGGTGTGCTCGCCACCCGGCGCAGCATCGACCTGGCTCATGAGCTCGGCGCTCGGGCGGTGGTCGTGCATCCGGGCCGCGTGGACGTTGACCCTGATCTGGAGACCGTGTTGGTCGAGCTCCAGGCGGCGGGCAGGTCCCATCAGCCCGAGTATGCTCGTGCCAAGGAGCGATTGGTGGCAGCACGAGCGGACCAGGCAGGCACCAACATGCGCTCGGTCCGGCTCAGCTTGCTGGAGCTGGCCGAGTACGCCGCGCAGCGGGGCGTACGTCTGGGGCTGGAGAATCGCTTCCACTACTCCGAGATCCCGCTGCCCGATGAGCTTGAGGAGCTGCTTGAGCTCGGGTTTGGTGATGCTGTAGGCTATTGGCACGATATTGGCCATGCCCAGGTGTTGGAGCATCTGGGATTCAACAGCCACGAAGAGTGGCTGCGTCGCTTTGCCGGGCGGATGGTTGGCGTCCACCTACACGATGTCGTCGATCTGACAGACCACCTGGCTGCCGGCCTGGGCCAGGTCGATTGGGAGATGGTGGCGAGCTATCTGCCGGCTGGCGTGCTGCGTACCTGCGAGTTTCAGTCATCCAATTCGCCCCAGCAGGTGACGGCGGGACTCCAGTGGCTGGTTGACAGAGAGATCTGAGAGGAGCCTTCATGGTTGCATCGAACCTTCTTGAGCCAGATACGTTCACCCAGGTACTGCACGAAAAGATGAAGGCCATCAATGCCGGTATCGCAGAGATGGAGCGCTACGAGTTTCGCTATGGCCTCAACAACCTGATACCCGCGAACGGCGGCTGGGCGTCGGTGCAACTGGAGGCGCGGGAAGAGCTCGAGCAGTGTATAGACAGCACAGACTTTTACTCTGGCATCCTGATCAAGCCAAGGGTGGGCGACCGGATCGTCCTTGACGAGACCATTGTGCGGCTGACGAATATGCTCTTGGTGGGACTGGCGACCGGGGAGTACCCGGAGGAGTGGGTTCGAGCGCGTTTCTATTTCGACATCAGGGGGTTCTACTTTCTGACACGGACGGTGTATTTCACCGATGCGGTGCTGGCCCACCTGGGCGGGAAGCCGTTCCGCAGCTTTGAGCAAAAGCAGAAGCGGTTCGAACGCTGGCAGGACCTGGGCTACAAGGCGTTCAGAGAGGCAAACGCCGAGGTGGACCGGGCATTCATGGAGAGCGTGGACAAGCTCGTCGCCGTAAAGGGGACGCCAGTGGTGCTGGCCATCGCCGGGCCAACAGCGGCGGGCAAGACCGAGATCGTCGAGCGGCTGCGCCGTGCCTTCGAGCAGGCCGGCCAACATACTACCTCCATCGAGCTGGACAACTTTCTCACCGACCGGGACCAACGCGAGGAGAAGGGCATCTATACCCTGGGCAGGCAGGCCATCCACTTTGATCTGTTCAAGGAGGGTCTGGAGGCCATCTGCCGGGGAGAAAAGATCGCCATCCCGCGCTATGACTTTATCTATGCCACCTCGAGCCACGATCTGGAGGGCAAGCTAAGGCCGGACGGCGTCCCCATCGAGATCGAGCCCGCTGACTTGATCTTTATCGAGGGCAACTTTCCCTTTCTGCTGGAGGAGGTCGCGCCATTCATCGGGATCAAGGTGGTGTACCTGACAGACGATCCGGTCCGGATGAAGCGAAAATGGAAGCGGGACATCGACTATCGCAAAAAGTACGAGCCCACCTACTTTCGCAACCGGTACTTCCGAGGCCAGTTCTTGATGGCCCAAAAGTGCTACATACCGCAGATGCAGATGTGTGACCTGGTGGTCGACACCACCGGGGCGGCAATCTGGGCGACGCCCGAGACTGCCGAGATCTTGAAGAGCTAGCGAAAGGAGCCAGATTGGCATGCCGCCGTTGTTGATCGTCATCATTGGCATTGCGCTGCTGTTCGACTTTTTGAATGGGCTGCACGATTCCAGCAACATCGTGGCGACCATGATCTCTTCGCGGGCGCTGTCTCCGCGAAAGGCGTTGGGCATGACGGCTGTAGCTGAGTTCGTCGGACCCTTCCTCTTTGGCGTCGCAGTCGCCACGACCATCGGGAGTGAGGTGGTGAACCCGGTGGCCATCAGCAGCGCGGTCATTATTGCCGCTCTGAGCAGCGCCATTGTGTGGAACCTGATCACGTGGTACTTTGGCTGGCCATCCAGCACGTCTCACGCGCTGATCGGCGGGCTGATCGGCGCGGTGGCTATTGCCGACGGGTTCGGCACGATTCGCCTGGCTGGACTAGAGAAGGTGCTGATCGCGCTGTTTCTCTCTCCAGTTCTGGGTATGGTCTTTGGCTACCTGATGTTGAAGCTGATCTACTTCCTGGCGCGGGGTGCCACCCCTGGCGTCAATACACTCTTCAAACGCGCCCAGTGGGGCACCTCTGTGGCATTGGCCCTGAGCCACGGCACCAACGACGCCCAAAAGACGATGGGCATTATCGCCATGGCCATGGTCACCACCGGCTATGTGACCGAGTTCGACGTGCCGTGGTGGGTAATCACGCTCAGCGCGGGTGCGATCGCGCTGGGGACTCTGGCCGGGGGCTGGCGGCTGATCCGGACGCTGGGCGGCAAGTTCTACAAGATCCGGCCGGTGCACGCCTTTGGCTCGCAGCTGACCTCGGCGGGCATCATTCTCGGCGCGGCGCTGTTGGGCGGTCCAGTCAGCACGACCCAGGTGGTCAGCTCGGCCATCATGGGGGCTGGCTCAGCAGATCGCGTGTCCAAGGTGCGCTGGACGGTGGCTCGCGACGTCGTCGTAGCGTGGGTACTGACCATCCCGGTTGCGGCTCTATTGGCAGCCGGACTCTATCTTCTAGTCGATCTCTTTCTTTAGGGGGAGGTGAACCGTGGGGCTGAGAGGATTCCTTAAACCGCGCCCGGACAGGTTCCTGCAACTGCTGATCCAGCAGGCAGAGGTCACGCTATTGGGCATGCAAGCGCTCGAGGCGTATATGAAAAAGCGGTCCGATAAACATGCCGCTTCAGTCCGCCAGGCCGAGAAGGATGCCGACGAGATTCGCCGCATCCTCATCGACGAGCTGAACCACACCTTTGTGACCCCGATGGACCGTGAGGACATTTTCGCGCTGTCGCGGGCCATCGACGACGTGATCGACTATGCCTATACTACTGTGGAAGAGATGCAGATCCTCTGCGTGGAGCCCAACGATTTCCTGCTGAGAATGGTGTCGCTGCTGGAGGATGCTGCAACCGAGATCCACCTGGCTATGCTGCGCCTCAAGGAGAACCCAGCCGTGGCGGCCGAGCACGCCTCGCGGGCCAAAGCGCTGGAGAACCGGGTGGAGCGGGTGTATCGCGAGGCCGTGGCCCACCTGTTCTCCGGACCGGAGGATATCCACCATGTGATGGAGATGCTCAAGCTGCGCGAGATCATTCGCCATCTTAGCAACTGCGCGGATCGGGGTGATGAGGCAGCCAACGTCATCCACGACATTGTCGTCAAGCTGACATAATGCACGTGAACGAGTACGAGATAGCCTTCCTGGGCAATTACACCAAGGATACCATCGTCTCTGCGACCGGCATGAGCATCATGGCGGCCGGCACGCGCCTCGTGGATGGCGGGGCGTTCAACTATGGGGCCCACGTCGCAGCCCAGATGAATCTGCGTGCGGCGGCCATTACACGGCTGGCGCGGGAGGACTGGCGCGTGGTCGAACGACTCACGGTGCTGGGGGTCGACGTCTATGCCGAGGAAACCCCTGTGTCCACCTGCCTGCGCCTGGAGTATCCCAGCTCAAACCCGGACGAGCGGGTGATCTATGTCACAAGCTCTGCTGGATCCTTCACCCCCGCCCAGGCCGGCGAGGTGCGGGCCCGGACGTTTGTGCTGGGTCCCTCGTTTCGTGGTGAGGTGGGCCTGGAGGTGGTCGAGTCCCTGGCGGCCAACGGGGCGCGGCTGGCCGCCGATGTCCAGGGGTGGGTCAGGGTCGTGCGTGATGGGAGGCTGGCCTTTGAAGCCTGGCCCGAGGCGCCCACGTTCTTGGAACGGGTGGACATCCTGAAGGCCGACGCAGTCGAAGCTGAAAGGCTGACAGGCGAGGCGGATATCCGGCAGGCAGCGCGGATGCTGGCAGACCTGGGACCGGACGAGATCGTTCTGACCCATCGCGATGGGTTGTTGGTACTGGCAGGGGGGCGGTACTACGAGGCTGGCTTTTACCCTGCGGCACTGGTGGGGCGGAGTGGGAGAGGCGACACCTGCCTGGCAGCCTATGTGTCGAAACGGCTCGCTGCCTCGCCGGAGCAGGCTACGATCTGGGCGGCGGCGTTGACCAGTCTCAAGATGGAGGTCGAAGGACCCTTCCGGCGCGACATCGGCGACGTGGAGGATCTGATCCGGCAGAGGTACACCGCGCGGCAGGCCTAGGCACGTGCCGTTGAACGGGACGGCTTCGTCGTGCTGAGGCGATCCTGTCCTTGGGTGGCATTGCAGACCTCCCGAGGCTATGCTTGACCGGCCCCGAGAGATCTGGCTTGTCCGCCCAATCCAGTCAAGGTTCTCTTCTAGAACCCCTCCTCTTCTACGAGCGTGCTTGTTCTTCAATGCTGGGCACGGCCATCCTGCGACCGTCGGTCTCCCTCTCACGAGTGCGGCGTGCGATCCTGGCCTGGCTGAGGCGCTCTGCGGTGTGCAGGAGCAGGATTCGGAGACGGTCCACCCTGCTCTGGATCTTGGATGCGCTGGCAGACTCTGACGTCTGCACGCTGTTGCGCAACTGGCAGGCATCGCGATGCTTTGGATAGTTGTACGCTTGCGACCTGCTCAACAGCTCGACTGTGATTGGGTGAAGCATCCTGACCTCCTCTGGGAACACTCTTCCTTCGATTGACCTGTGACGGCTGCCAGCTAGCAACGCCCGCGTGTGAATTCATAGCTGGATTGGTCGCTGGCAATTGGGATGCGCCGCCGGTGCGCCACTCGCGCCTTGGACATCGCTGTCCGCCCCAGCTTAGGATAGCAGAAAGACCCTCCGGGCACATCAGGCACCCGGAGAGTCTTTCCGTCCTATGGCTATAGGATCTTTTTCTCGTTCGGACGGGCGATATCAGGCTACCAGCTTGTTGCGGAGCGCCAGTGCAATGGCCTCGGCGCGGTTCGAAACGCCTAGCTTGGAGAAGATGCTGCTTGCGTGCGAGCGGACGGTGGTGACACTGATGACCAGCCGTTCGCCGATCTGGGGGTTGTTCAATCCCTCGACCATGAGCGCCAGCACCTCGCGCTCGCGAGGGGTCAGATCGTGACCCGGTTCGGGGGCTCCTCTATCCGCCCGGGTTGCCTGGATCAGGACCTGCGCTGCCTCGGGCGCCAGAGTCGGGCGCCCGGCGTGGGCTGCGCGGATCGCTTCAGCGAGTTCGTCCACAGAGACATCTTTGAGCAGATAGCTGATGGCCCCTGCCCGAAGGGCATCCTGGACCATGTCCTTGTCCTTGAAGCTGGTAAGGGCAATGACCTGTATTTGTGGCCATCGCTCCCGGATGGCCTGTGTGGCGGCTACGCCATCCATCCTGGGCATCACCAGATCCATCAAGATGACATCAGGCTGCTTCTGTTCACAAAGGCGCACGGCATCCTGCCCATTCCGGGCTTCTCCCACCAGATCCAGATCGGGTTTGACTCTGATAAAGGTCGCCAGGCCAGCGCGGACCATGCTATGGTCATCCGCGATCAGAACACGGATCGGACTCGTCTTATCCATGGTACTCTCCCCCGTCGCCCGACCACAGGATCTGTACCCGCGTGCCCTGTCCGGGCTGGCTCTCGATCTCCAGTAGCGCGTCGATGGACGTGGCGCGCTCGTGCATGATGCCCAATCCCAGATGGTCCTGTGAAACGCTGGTTGGATCGAAACCCAACCCGTCATCGCGGACGGAGAGTGTGACCTGTGCTGCGCAATTGTCTTCACTCGCAGCAGGGATGCACCGCAACTGCACGTCTACCGTGCTGGCTTGGGCATGTTTGACCACGTTATTCAGTGCTTCCTGGGCAATCCGGTAGAGGGCGATACGAACCTCGGCCGGTGGTTCGCAATCCGGCGAGTCGCAGGCCTCGTCCACAGTCACTGTGACCGGGATTCCCTCCCGGCCGCTGACCGACTGCCCGAGTTGGCGGAGCAGATCCCTCATGCTGGCTTCCGCCAGGGCCGCCGGGCGCAACTCCATCAGCAGGGCGCGCATCTCGGCCAGAGCGCCACGGTTCAGTTGCTGCAGCTTTATGAGAAGCTCCTGCCCCTCATCCGGAGAATCCTGCAAGTATGTAGGCAGGGCCTCAGCGATTAGGCTGGCCGAAAACAGGGTCTGGCTGACAGCGTCATGCAGTTCGCGGGCGAGGCGCTGCCGCTCCTCCATGACCGCGAGCTCCTGCGCCTTTTCGGAGAGCAGCTGAATCTCCTGGGTCCGCTCCTCAACCTGGCGCTCCAGTTCGCGGCTCCGTTCTCTCATGCTCTGCACCCGCTGGCGATAGATGCCAATCGCCAGGAGCACCAGGACCGCCGCGACGACGATGCGGAACGCCCAGGTCTGCCAGAAGGGCGGCTCGATCGTGATCCGGATCCCGATCCCATCCTCGTTCCAAGCCCCATCGCTGTTCGAGCCCTTGACCCGGAAGACATAGTCGCCTGGCTTGAGATCCGGATAGTCGGCATAGTGGCGGGTTCCGGCGTAGACCCAATCCCTGTCCAGACCCTCCAGGCGATAGGCATACTGGTTTTTCTCCGGCATGGTATAGTCCAGGGCCGCAAACTCGAAGGAAATGAAATTGTCCTGGTACGGCAACTGGATCTGCTCGTCTGTGGACAGGTCCCTGTAGACCGTCTCGTTGCGAATTCTTAGGGCCGTAATGACAACGGGGGGTGGCTGCAGATTCTCCTTGATCTGTTCCGGACGGAAAGCGTACAGACCATCGGACCCGCCAAAGAGCAGCTCTCCCGTTTGACTCTTTAGGCAGCTTCCGACTCCAGCCGCGCCGGCACTCAGCACACCTATTCCGTCCCGCTGGTCATAGAGGCGAAAGGTGCCCGCACGGGGATCGAATCGAGCTAGCCCCCTGATAGTGCTGAGCCATAGGAAGCCGCGGTCATCGGCCACGATGCAGCCCACCGTATCGCCTGGCAGTCCGTCGGACTCGGTATACCGGGTGAAGCTCCCGGTCGCCCGGTAATACCGGTTCAGTCCCCCGCCCCCCGTGCCGATCCAGAGCACCCCTTCTGTGGGGTCCTCCAAGATGGATAGCACCTGGTCATGGCTCAGACTGTTAGAGTCATCGGGGTTGTGCCGGAGGTGCGTGAACCGGCCCGGCACCTCCCCCCAGATGTTGAGCCCTCCGTAGACAGTCCCTGCCCACAGCATGCCAGCCCGATCTACGTATAGCGTGGACACGATGTGACTGCTCAGAGTGCCATCCCGCCACCAGCTGTCTGGGTCGTTCCAGAACTGAGCGTAATGCTGCAGCAATAGCCTGTTGCTGGCGAGCCGGTACAGGCCGTCACCAAGGGTGCCAATCCACAGATTCCCTCGTGTGTCTTCGACAATTGCACCCACTTCGGCCCCGAGCTGTGTGCCTTGGGTGAAAGCCTCAGTCTGCGGGTCAAATTGCTCCAGCAAGTCATCGCCGGTCCCCACCCACATGATGCCGGCATGGTCCTCGAATACGGCGCTGACCCTCTCGCCGCCCAGACTGGTGGGGTCGCCCGGATCGGGCCGGTAGACGGTGAGACGTCCCGCTTGACGATCCAGCTTGTTCAGGCCTCCGCTGAACGTTCCTATCCACAGTACGCCGCCGGCATCCTCCGCCACGGCGAGTATCCTTCCGTCACTCAGGATCGCAGGCTGAGGGTCTTGCAGCATGCCGGACAGATCCAGGGTGTAGGAGCTATCTGCAGGAGGATCCCCCTGCTCGCGGTAATGGGTGAACTGCTCCTCCCTCCGGTTGGATTTGTTCACTCCATCCGCAGTCCCCACCCAAAAGACGCCGGTGCGGTCTTCAAAGAGGGACAAGACCACATTGGTACTCAAGCTCGCCTGGTTCTGTGGATCGTGCCGGTAGTGCACAAAGTGACCCTTGCTCCGATCGAACCGGTCGAGTCCGCCCATGGTGGCAAGCCATAGTGCACCTGAGCTATCCTCCAGAATATCCATCACACTGTCATCGCTCAGGCTGGTTGGATCCTCGGGATTGTGCTGGTACCGGATAAAGCCTCCTGTGGTGCGGTCAAGCTGGTTCAGCCCAGCGTTGGTTCCGATCCATAGGGTGCCCTGGTGGTCCACGTAAAGGGCGGTGATGGTATCGCTGCTCAGGCTGGTTGGATCCTGCGGATCGTGCAGTTTGGAGGTAAAGGTTCCAGACGTGCGATCTAACCGGTACAGGCCGGCGCCGGTGCTGATCCACAGGCTTCCGTCCAAGTCCTCTCGGATGGCTCTGACAGAACTCTCGGCTCGATCTGCCCAGTCAGATGGTGCATTGGGATCGGGTTGCTTGGAGTGGATGATCTGGTTCGTGCTGCGATCATAGCCGTACAGGCCGTGCCAGAAGCCGGCCCACAGCGTCCCGGCGCTATCCTCGTAGATCGTGAAAACCTGACCACGGGTATCCACATGGATGAATGTCTCGGTCGTCCGGTCAAAACGGTCCAGGCCGCCCGCACCTCCGGCCCACAACGTTCCGTCGCTGTCCTCATAGATCACCATGACTTCGTCGAAGCGGATTGTCGCCGGATCACCGATATCTTCCTTGTACACCGTGAATTCGTACCCGTCGTAGCGGTCGAGCCCACCATCCGTGGCAAACCAGAGGAAGCCCTGCCGATCCTGCAGGATGTCGCGCACAACGGGAAAGGACAGGCCATCCGCAGTCGTGATTCTCTCAAAGTGAAGTTGCGGCTGGGGAGAGGGGTTCACAGTGTCCAACCCGGTCGCCGCGCGGGACAAGATTGTCGAGGCGCCCCGGGGCGGCGTTGCACGTTGGGCGATGGGTTCCCTGCAGGCACACGTCGGGGCAGGTTGTCCCGCAACGAGTGCTAGGCTCAGAGCAAGCAAGATGAGTGTCACCGATGCTGTTCTGACGATGTTCATCTCAACTCTCTGCATTCCAAGTCCTGGGTGTCACACCGCACCGAGCAGCCCAGAGCGGGACCGTGACGGTGTCATCGCCGCCACCCCGTCTGCCCCACAGGCTCCAGCCTATCTTACCACATTTTGTGGTTCCTCGCAATGAGCCTGCCCGGTTCTCAGGGTCCCCTCATCTACCCCAGAGCCGCGAGCGGAGCATTCTGAGCCCGTCGAAGAAGCCTCCGCGAGCGCCCTTCGACATGCTCAGGACGCTCACTCCGGCAGATTGTCATGGCGATGGCTGCTCGCCAGAGCCAGGCGAGGTAGCCCTCCCAAGGCTCTCTGCAGGCCATGGCATCCCTCCGCCGGGCTGTGGCCCGGCGGGAGCGGGACTTTGGCGGAATCCTACCCCAGGTTCTTTGAAGCCAATTTGACCCTGTTGGTGTAGCAGTGTAAAATGAACGCCGAGCTGAAGGTGAGTCGAGGGGCATGGCCGTGGGGCGCGGCGCCGCGTGCGTAGGGGAGGCCAACAAGTGAGCGCTGGCACAAGGACGATCAAGAGCACTTGCAAGAGCTGCCATGGGGGCTGCGGAGTCATAGCCACCGTGGAGAGTGGCAGGCTGGTCCGCCTTGAGGGCAATCCGGACTCGCCGACCCGGGGGACGATGTGTGCCAAGGGCTTGTCAGCCATTCAGGATGTCTACAATCCAAACCGGATCACCCATCCGCTGAAGAGAAAGGGTAAGAGAGGCGGCGGCGAGTGGGAGAGGATCAGTTGGGCGGAGGCGCTTGACACAATTGCGGACAGGATGAGGGAGAGCACTGCTCAGCATGGGGCAAGCTCTGTGGCGATATGTCAGGGGACGGGGCGAGGCTACAACAGATACACATTCCGGTTTGCACGGTCCATTGGGACGCCGAACCTGGTCGTGCCTGCTGACTTTTGCTACGGCCCGAGGGTTTCAGTTTTCGGCATGATGGTGGGGGGCAGGCTGTACTGCGACTACCATGGTTGGGGTGGCGAGTACCCCAAGACCCAGATTTCCTGGGGCAAACAACTGGAGATCAGCAATGCCGACGGCGAGATGGCAGTGTGGTTTCTGGATTCGCTGGACAGGGCAGAACACCTGATCCTCATAGATCCCAGGGCGACCCGTTTGGCAAGCAGAGCCGATCTCTGGCTGAAGGTGAGGCCTGGCACAGACGCTGCCCTTGCGCTTGGCATGTTGCACGTGATCATCAAGGAGGGACTGCACGACAAGGACTTTGTCGAGAATTGGACCCATGGGTTTGGTGCGCTGAAGGAGCGAGTGCAGGAGTACCCGCCTGAGAGAGTAGCCCAGATCACCTGGGTCCCGCAGGAAAAGATCACCAGCGCGGCAAGGATACTGGCAAGTGCGAGGCCCGGTTGCATACAGGTGGGGCAAAGCATAGAGGCAAGCAACAATTCTATACAGACCTTGCGGGCCATAGTGTGCCTGATGGCTGTGACAGGCAACATCGAGAGGCCGGGCAGCAATGTTAGCTGGATGCCCCCTGACACGGGTCCGCTGGAGGAGTTTGCCCTCGAGGTTCCCGCACCGCAGGAGGCCCCGATCGGTGCTGACGACTTCCGCCTTCTGGGTAATGGGCCGTTTGCGATGGCGCATACGCACACCCTATTCCGGCAACTGGGGGAGGGTACCTCTCCGATCCGGGTGATGCATCTCCAGGGCACGAACCCTCTGACGGCCTATCCCAACACCAGGCAGGTAAAGGAAGGGCTGTTGAACGCGGGTTTTCTGTCCGTCGCCGATCTCTACATGTCCCCCGCTGCCGAATATGCTGATATCGTCCTGCCGGTGGCGCACTGGCTGGAGACAGACGACATTCTCGACATGCACCCCCGGTTCATGATCGGCGCCATCAACAAAGTAGTGGATGCCCCTGGTGAGGCCTGGCCGGACAACAAGATCTTTAACGAGCTGGGCAGAAGGCTTGCGCCCGGGTACTGGTTCGGCAGTGTCGAAGAGATGTTGGACCACGAGCTCAGAAAGGGCAAGATCACCTGGCAGGAGTTCAGCAGGATGGGCTTTCTTGCCAGGACGGGAAAGGATCAGCCCTACTACAAATATCACACGGACTGTTGGCGAGAGGGAGGCGGCTTTGGCACCCCCACAGGGAAGGTGGAGCTTTACGCGACGTTGATGGAAGAGCTCGGGTACGATCCTCTGCCCTATCACAGGGAGCCCAACGAGAGCCCGTATTCCACGCCGGAACTCGCCGTCGAATATCCTTTGATCCTTTCTGCGGGGGGGCGCCAGCCGTATTACTTTCACTCGCAATACCGCCAAGTTCCCTGGTTGCGCGAAAGACAACCGTATCCGATGGTACAGATCCATCCAGAGACCGCTCGCGATCTGGGCATCGAGGATGGGGACTGGGTATGGATCGAAACGCCGAGGGGAAGAATCCAGCAAGTGGCAAGCCTGTTCGAGGGAATCGATCCCCGCGTGGTGGTGGCCCAGGCATCGTGGTGGTATCCTGAAGAGCCGGGCCCCGATCACGGCTTGTGGAAGAGCAACGTCAATGTCCTGACCCGGAACACACCACCCTACGACCCTGCTATGGGCTCTGTAACATTCCGGGCATTGCTTTGCAGAATTTACAAGGTGGAGGATAGGTGAATGCAGTGGTCCGTCCATGTCGATAGGGATAGATGCATTGGCTGCTATGCGTGCATAGTGGCCTGCAAGCTGGAGCACAATCTTCCGCCCTATCCGGCATACCCCCCGGTTGGCAATCCGACGGGGCCGGCGCTGATTCGAGTGCGCCACGTTGGGCCTGTCGTTGGCGCTGATACGGTGGTGCAGTACTTTGAGCCGATTTTGTGCATGTACTGCCCAGACGCACCGTGCATTCCTGCCTGCCCCCAGTCTGCGCTGTACAAGGACCACGAAACCGGCATCACTCTGGTCAACCGGGATGAATGTACGGGCTGCGAGTCCTGCTTTGACGCTTGTCCGTACAGAGCCCCGCAGTTCTATGATGGCAAGGTGTACCTGTGCGATCTGTGCATACAGAGGCTTGCCGGAAGCGAACGAGAGCCGCGGAACACGGCTTGCGAAGCGATCTGTCCTGCTCGGGCCATTCACAGCCGGCCCGCTTCTGGTATGGTCGAGTAGTCGCGATTCCCCGCCGGTGCGACATAACCGAGCCCGCGGCAGCCGTGGGCTGGTCGCGCAGGTCGGCTATTGACCGGACAGCTTGAAAATACGCACGGCGTTGTCTCGCAGGATCTTGCGTTTCATCTCCACTGAAAGATCGAGGTCCAGAAACTGCTCGACGTTGTTGCCGATGTCTCGCACGCCCGGGCCGGGCCAGTCGGAACCGAACATGGCCTTGTCGGCCATGCGTGCCAGCCATGGATAGTAGATCGGTATCGATGCCGGAGGCACACTGGAGATGTCGCACGACACATTGGGGTGACGACGAAGAAGGAAGAAGGCGGTGTCGACATGCAGGGGCCGCCCAGCGTGGGCGATGATGATCGTTAGCTCGGGGAAATCGACGGCTACATCGTCCACCGGCATCGGGTCGGCGAAACGATTGCGAGCCCCTTTGAACATGGACGTGCCGGTATGAACCATCAGCGGCACATCGTACTCGATGCATTTCTCATATACGGTTGTCAATGCCCTGAAATCGGGATCGAACAGGTACTGATTGACGTCGAACCATTGGTGGGGTGGGTGGATCTTGATGCCCTTGAGCCGCAGCTCGCCCAAGAGGTGGTCCATGTAGGCGCCCATGTCTGGCGTGAGGCGCGGATCGACGCCCCCAAAGGGGATGAAGCGACGCGGATACTGGGCGGCAAAGCTTGCCACAATGTCGTTTGTCTTTTCGGTGTAGCCCATTACCTCGGGACTGAGATAGTTTACCAGGCCTAACCACTCGATGTTGCGCGCATCCATATAGGCAACCAGCCGGGCAGGATCGGTGCTCAGCTCGTGCAGTAGGGCATGATTCGGCTGCGTCGCTTTCACCGCAGCCACCGCTGCGGGCTTGAGCATGTCCCATGGCATGATATGGACGTGAATGTCGATGGCTTGGTAGCCAACAGCTTGGACCATTCTTCAGGTTCCTCCCTCGCATAGCGCACCACTCATCACGCGGCGCGAACCACGACATTATACTTCACAGCGCCTCGCAGGGCAAAGGAGCGCCGGGCATGCGCGGTGACCGCACTGCACAGCATGGGGCAGGCAAGCCCGCTCCTCGCAGTACGCCGGTCCGTGGGGTGGGCCCTTGTTGTTCCAGCTCGGACCTGCGTGTAACTGGAACAGGGAAGAGCTACATTCGAATCCTGGCTATCGCATTCAGCCTTGACAGCCGAGTAGAGGCGCCCTAGCACCTCGCGCTCACTGCGGATCACGCCCGAGGGTACTCGGGACATCCGCGGCAGGCCGAGAACGTGAGCGTTCTGCCAGTGCGCGCGAGTTTCTGACCTCCGCCGGACTGTTGTCCGGCGGGAGCTTGTGCGGAGTTGCGGTACCTGGAACAGGGAAGAGCTACATTCGAATCCTGGCTATCGCATTCAGCCTTGACAGCCGAGTAGAGGCGCCCTAGCACCTCGCGCTCACTGCGGATCACGCCCGAGGGTACTCGGGACATCCGC
>JBFFCR010000015.1:0-20415 GCA_041559855.1 Anaerolineae bacterium
GCGGGACGCATCGGTACAGCGTCCCGCTCTTACTTGCAGGCAGTCCCCCTGCCCAGGATAGGGTTGGATATGCCCCCTGTCTTGGCAATTGACTCCAGTCCCTATCTCATAGTATAATCAGGATACGAGGAGCGGTCGATCTGCACGCGACCCTTCGAGCTCACAACACGGCCCGCATCAACGATATGTTCATCTGTCCGATCGTATTCAACGTAAGTGAGGGAACGAGAAAGCCGAACTCGAGTGACCGGGAAGTGACGAACGGGAATGGCCAAGAAGAAGGAGTACTATATCGTAATCCACGGGCGCCGACCGGGTCTCTATGACCGATGGTTCGGGGAAGAGGGAGCGGCCGAGCAGGTAGATGGCTTTGCCAATGCCGTCTACAAGGGATTCTACACGCTTGAGGAAGCCATCGAGTGGTTGCGCGAGCTTCACGCCGAGACAATCCCAGGGCTGCCGCCAGACCTGGTGGATCTCCTTGGCCTCCATCCCGAACAGCGACGTCGTGAAGGTCCACGTGCGCTGCTCGAAGCCGGCAAGATTCTGATCCACACCGACGGCGCGGCCATCGACAATCCCGGCCCCGGTGGCTATGGGGTGGTCCTGCGCTACAAAGGGCACAGGAAGGAGCTGTCCGGAGGCTTTCGTGGGACGACGAACAACCGCATGGAACTGCGCGCCTGCATCGAGGGTCTGAAAGCCCTGAAGCGCAGGAGCTCAGTTGTCATCTTCAGCGACTCGAAATATGTCGTCAATGGCATGACAAAGGGCTGGGCCGAACGGTGGCAGGCCCAGGGCTGGAAGCTCAACGACGACCAGGATGTCAAGAATGTTGACCTATGGCAGCAACTGGTCGAGTTGTGCCAGCAGCACGACGTCGAGTTTCGCTGGGTCCGGAGTCACACCGGCAACCCAGACAACGAACGCTGCGACCAACTGGCGGTGGCCGCAGCGCGCAGGCAGGACCTCGCCGCCGATGAGGCCTACGAAGCCGCCCGGTAGGCGCCACAGTGAGGAGAAATGGAGATGGCTAAATCCAAGAGCATGTCACCCACATCTGTCTATCAGATCAAGATAGCATTAGAGGGTAGCAAGCCGCCCATCTGGCGACGGCTCTTGGTCTCCAGTGACACTACCCTGGGTGACTTGCACCACGTCATCCAGGCAGCGTTCGGCTGGTGGGACTACCACCTCCACCAATTCATCGTCGGTGGCACCTACTATGGCGAACCCCACCCCGACTACTTTGATGACGTGGACATGCGTGATGAACAGGAGGTGCCTCTGGGCCAGATCACCGTTGGTGAAGGCTTCAGATTCCGCTACGAATACGACTTTGGCGACAGTTGGATGCACCAGGTGCGCGTGGAAAAGATCCTTCCCCCAGAACCTGGGCGGGAGTATCCTATGTGCATCCAGGGCCAGCGTGCGTGCCCGCCCGAGGACGTAGGCGGCATGTGGGGCTACTACTACTTTCTCGAGGCGATCCAAGATCCCGACCACGAGGAGCACGACAAGTACCTGGAGTGGGTCGGCGGCGCGTTCGATCCTGAAGCCTTTGACCTGGACGAGGTCAACCAGGCCCTGGTTGCTCTCTGTCGGAAGTCGGCGCAGTTCTGCTAGGCGGTTTACCATGGGGGAGGCTGGCAGCGCTCTCCCCCGTTTCTATTATGCATGTTTGGTCCTTCCTTTGATTCGTCTGCGTGGTTGCGGATACCAAGAGAGAACCTCGAAAGGATCAGCGCTCAAGCTGGCGCGAAAGAAGCGGCGCTGAGAGGAGGAACCCAACGTTGAAAGCCATCGTTATCGGCTCTGGCCAGGCGGGACTCACTGCCGCCGCCTACCTGGTCCGCGCTGGGCACCAGGTGAGCGTTTACGAGCAGTTCGACGAGATCGGCGGGGTGACGGCGACGCTGCGGCGCGAGGGGTTTGGCTGGGACTTGGGGCCGCTGCTCATCGAGGGGCTAGCGCCCGATCAACCGGCAGGCCGCGTACTGGCCGAGTTGGGCGTGGCCGAAAGGATCCGCCTCCAGCGTAGCGACCGGGGCGTCTCATTCCCCGACTACCAGCTATGGAAGCCCGAGACTTACCAGGGGCCGTACTGGCGGCGGCAGCAGCTCAAGGCTCTGTTCCCCGAAGAGTCAGACGGACTGGACCGCTACTACGAGTTCTACGACCAGATGATGGACCTTGTCACCCTGGCGTAGTGAAGCCGCGTGTCCTCTACCGTCACAAATGCCGTCGCTGGATACCTGGCTTCTGCTTGCCTGACAAGAAGCTGTGTCGCGATGCCCGGGCTGCCACACGTGATGAGAAGCAGCATCGTCAGCGCGACAATTGCCCGCGCCACACAGCCACGTCTTGTCTGCGTACGCTTTGTCATGAGTACCCTCAGACTTCACCTGTAGCGAGCAACCGCAATGCGAGTACAAGGCCGCCGACACAGGAAACACCGACTGCTTCAGGGCACTATCAGTCGCCAGCGAGCAGCACAGCATCGAAGAAGGAGACCATGCGCTGGCCGTATTCCTCGGTGTGGGCGAAAATGCCACCACAGCGGCCGGTGTCGGGCAGCTCCCATAGCTGAGCACCCGCGCCAGCGCGCTCAGCCAGCCGGCGATTCATGAAGGGTTCGGGGGCGTCTCGACTGGAAATGAACAGAATCGGACGTGGCGCGATCTCTTCGACGAGCACGACGAGGGGGCGGGCAGGAACGCCACTCACGAGCTCAGCCATTCTATCGCCCAGCCACCACATGGGGGCGGCAAGAACCATGGTCCGATACTCTGGTGGCAAAGGCAGGAGATCCTCCATGCGGTTCGTGCTGACGCCGTCGACGACGAGTGCTTTGAGAGCGGGATCGCGCCCAAGGACAGGCCCACGGCGCCGATGCGCTCCGGGTCTACGTCTTGGCGGCCCTGAAGGTAGGCCACGACCGGGGCGACATCCTGACTATCGTCAGTCATGGGAAAAAGGGTGCCGTCACTCTCGCCGTGGGCGCGAAGGTCGAACAGCAACACGCCATAGCCTGCTTGAGCCAGGAACTGGGCAAGGCGGACTAGTTGGGTCCGGTTGCCACCAGCGCCATGGAGAGCGATGATGGCCGCGCCATTCTGGGAGGGAATGTACCAGCCTCGCGGGGTGACGCCGTCCGCCGCAAACATGACTACGTCCTCGTAGGGCAGGCCCAAATCCGCTGGCGAGCCCACCACCGCCACGCGAGCGGGAAGGGTCGCCTCGTAGACACCAACAGCCGGTACGACGACGTAGAAGGCCAGCAATGACTCGACCAAAACCAGGATCACGGTGCGCAACTTGTACCAACGAGCCAGCCGGCGGCTGTGATGGAAGACATACTCATTGGCCAGGCCGAGTAGCGCGCCCAACAGAAGCCCGCCGAGCAGCCACAGCAGGATGTTGCCGAAGGCACCGAAAGCTGCCCCAAAGGCGCCACCCACGACGGTGTTGATGATCACCGCAATCCGGCTATGCAGTCAGGATCGGGACCTTGGGGAATGCTCTTGCACGGCTTGTTTCTCGGCTCTCATACGACGGGTGCCGGGTACGTACTCAGGCGCAATCTCGGTGTAGCTCTGCCAGGGTGGCAGGCCATGCCTCCTCCCTCTCTCGCCGGCAGTGGCAGGCAGTTGGTATCTGACGCATACCCCCGGACCCAATTCTAGCACGTCCCGGCTTGCCGGGCAAGGCGACGGCGGGACGCTTACCGTAGTACCGGCACATGACGATCACCTGCGGTGGACCGGAGCATAGCTCCAGGCTATCAAGATGAGGCCAACAAGCGCAAAGGTGGCCGCCAACAGGAATGCGGGCGGCACTCCTGTCATCCTCCACAACCAGACCCAGACCAGCACCACGAGGAAGAACACTATCAGCATGCCCGCCAATCGAGCCAATGCGCGGACCGCCTTCCTTTTTAACGAAATCCCTTGTTGCTCCCCAGAGTGGTGTGTCTCAAAGAAAAACACGTAGCTGACCTCCAATGCCAACAGAAGGAGTCCGGTGACCGTGTCGTTCAGATAGAGTAGCCCTTGCAGAAAGAAAACCAACCCGCCGAGAGCGAAAAAGATCCCTTTGTGCCGCGGGTTGATCTTCCTTCTGAGCTGTGAAGCTGGCTCGCCGCTGTGGATGTCAGTTCTCATGTTTCTCCTGCTTGCGAAACATTGAAAGCAGCCGGTCGTCTCCCATTACGGTCGCACAGCAAGTGCGTGTAGCAAAAAGACGTCCAGGCAATACCGCCACGTGTGCGGGTGCTACCCAGTCACTCGGGCTAGCTCTTCAGCAGGACTTCGAGCGACAATGCGTGCGGGCAGTCGCTCCCGCTGCTGGCGATCCAGTGTGATGAGTATTGCACCCTGCTGTTGGGCCAGAGCGGCATACACAGCATCGCAACCCCGAATCTGGTAGCGGGCCGCGATCTCAGCTGCTAGGTCCCCCAAAGTCTGCTCCACCGGAACAAACTTGAAATGGGGTACCCTGCGCAGAGCCGCCGTCAGACGTAGGGCCAGAGCTATCTGTCCTGTCCCGCGCGAGATGGCCGCTGCTATCTCGGCGAGGACTACCTCGGGCAGGTAGACCGGGCGATTCTCTGCAGCCATCCAGGCCAGCAGAGTTCGAGCTTTGACATGATGGGGCTCCTGGAGTCGGGCATCGGCCACATGAACACTGGCATCGATGACATACATGGTGGCCTGCCTACCGCCTCTGCTCAGAGATAAGCTCCACGCCTGTCTTTTCCGATTGCCAGCTTTGGCCAATCTCCTGCCGGATCGCCTCCAACTCCACCCACACGTCATCTCCCGGCGTCACAGCCTCGGCAGCTCGTCTCGCTTCTGCCTCCAACCACGCCTCGTCTACGGGAAGCAGGACGGCAATCGGCCTGCCATGATAGGTGACCACGTATTCGGCCTGGTTTTCCCGCACATCGCGGATGATCTCGGTCGTCTGATTCTTTAGCTCACGCACGCCAACTCGTGCCATAACCATCTCCTTCCCATTTGTAGCCACTTTTGTGGCCATATTATACCCTCACTTGCCATCTGAGTCAACTGGAGAGCGCAACTTATCATCGGAGTCAATCTGGCTCATGCTAGCGCACAAGACAGGCCGAGATAGGACTTCCAGGATTGTCCGCTGCACATCGGGGTTCCGTGGCAGCTAATGTCCAATAACAAGACAGTGCCGTTTTCCAAGCAGACCCATGACATTGTTGGCGCTACCGCGCCAGCCCATGTGATGGGAGGACTGATGGGCTTCGTGCAACCATACTGCTGAACTACAAACCGGGGCAGTGAGTCACTATATTAGGGAGGAGGTCTACAGAGAATGACGAAAAGAAAATGCCCTTTCCAAGCCGGAGACCGGGTCTGGGCTTATTGCCGAGACAGCGGTGGTGATGAGCAGCAGGACAGTGTGGTGTCCCAGCGCCGCGCGATCGAGGAATTCTGCCATAGGCACAGCCTTTTGCTGGTCCACGTGTTCGCCGATGAGGCACGGCCCGGGTCCACCACAGTGGGACGCGAGGGATTGGAGGATCTTTTCTTCCTTACCAGACAGGAACCCCAGCCGGTCGAGGGGATCATCTTCTGGTCCCTCTCCCGCCTGGCCCGCGACCAACTCGATTCCCAGTTCATGAAGGCTGACCTCCGGCGCCGAGGGTATGTGCTTCACTCCATGACCGACGATGTACCGGACGGAGAGTTTGCCTTGGTAGTGGAGGCCCTGATCGACTGGAAGAACGAGCGCTATCTCAAGGACCTGAGCCGAGATGTCAAGCGAGGACTACACGACTTGGCGGAGCAGGGATTCGCGCCAGGAGGATTTCCACCAAGAGGATATATCTCTTGGAGAAGGAGCAGATCGGCTTCAAACGAAACGGAAAGCCGCGCATCGCCAGTCGATGGATCCCCGACCCAGAGTTGGCTCCCGGGGTGCAGCAAGCGTTCCGGTGGGGGGTCTCATTCCCCGCCAGGTGGCCGAGGTGGATGCCCCGGCGACAATCATGTTCCAGTTCAAAGCGCCGCGCCGCTACGGTGTGCTTGACTTCACCCATACCCCCGAGATGGTCACGGATTCGATATACTACTCGGACGACGACCGCGTGGAAGTCATCGGTGAGCGGGGCATCCTCTTTGTCAACCGCTGCACGGCCCGCACGGTGGACCTGCCGCCGCTGATACTTTTCCGCGATGGAGAAACGACGGTCATCCCTGTCGAGCGGTTCGAGTGGCACGACAGCTTTATCGACTGCACCCGCCACCTGATCGACGTGCTGCAAACCGGGGGACAGCCGGTGCTCGACGGTCCCACCGCCAAAGCTGTGCTCCAGTTCACCCTGGTGGTCCACATCTCGTCGCGCGAAGGCCGCGAGGTCCGCCCTGACGAGGTAGGTTAGCGTCCAACCGTCGGCGCGGGGCCGGGCAGCTATATGGCCGCCATCCGCGCTGCACACGCAAAGTGCCACGAGCACCACGCTTCCCAATCCACCGCCGCAGAGCCGGCCGGGCAAAGCCGTCCGCCCCCGGTTTGTCCCCTGACCAGAACCCTGGTATAATGGGCGCTCCGCATCCGAGCCAGGCCTGCAAGGAGATGGCCTGACCAACTTGTGGAGGGAGAAGGAGCGCTCACGATGCCGGACCGCCTGCCACGCAGGACCAAGATTCTCTACGGTGCCGGGGACATCGGCTTTAGCCTGACGACGACGATCATCGGCGCTTTCTTTGCCATCTTTTTGACCGACGTGGTGGGCATATCACCAGGAGCTGCCGGAACCGCCATCTTTATCGGCAGTACCTGGGACTATATCAATGACCCCATCATGGGTTACATCTCTGACCGGACGCGGACGCGCTGGGGGCGTCGCCGGCCGTACCTGCTCTTCGGGCCGCTGCCCTTTGCCATCGCGTTCACCTTGATGTGGTGGCGCCCCCCCGTTGAACAAGAATTGCTCCTGGCAATCTACTACGCTGTCGCCTACCTGTTCTTCGACGCTGCCGCCACGTTGCTCTATATGCCCTATTTTGCCCTCACCCCTGAGCTGACCTCTGACTATGACGAGCGCACCTCGCTGACCTCGTACCGTATGTTCTTTTCCATCCTGGGCAGCCTGCTGGCCTTCACCGTGCCCTGGTTCATCATCGACTCGTTTCAGCCCCAGAACATGTCACGCGTGCTGCTCATGGGTGGGATCTTTGCCGGCGCGAGTGCGCTCCCCCTGCTGCTCGCGTTCTTTGGCACGCGGGAACGCGAGGAGTATATGCACAAAGAGCGGCCTGCGCTGCGCCAATCGCTGCGGTTGGTGCTGCGGAACAAGCCCTTTCTCTTTGGGCTGGGCATCTTTCTGACGACCTGGATCTCCATCGTCATCCTCCAGGACAGCCTGGCGTATTTCATCAAGCACGTGGTAGAACGCGAAGCCCAAAGCGAGTTGATCATGGCCACCGTTTTCGTTACGGCCATCCTGGTCCTCCCCCTGTGGAACTGGATCTCGCAGCGCTCCAGCAAGCGCTGGGCCTACATTGGCGGCATCGCTTTCTGGGCCGTGGTCCAGATCGTGCTGGTGACGGTTACCGCTCAGACCAGCCTGGCGGTGATCCTCGTCCTCTGCTTCCTGGCCGGCATCGGCGTGGCTGCGGCCCACGTGCTGCCCTGGGCCATCATCCCGGATGCCATCGAGTGGGGAGAGCTTCAGTCCGGCCAGCGCAGCGAGGGTATGACCTACAGTCTCGTGACTCTGTTGCGCAAGGCTGCGACCTCAATCGCCATCCCGGCTACACTATGGCTGTTGCAGCTCACCGGCTATGACGGGCTGGCTGAACAGCAGCCGGCCAGTGCGATACTGGGACTTCGCCTGGTCATCGGTCCCATCCCGGCCGTGTTGCTGTGTCTGGGCATCGTCTTTGCTTTCTTCTATCCTCTGACACGCCGGAAACACGCCGAGGTTGTCGACGAGCTGGAGCGCCGCCGCTCCGCAACTCCTGAGGAGGAGGCGTCATGAGTACCATCGAGATCCGCCCTGTGCGGTCGGCCCGCGACCGGCGCACCTTTCTCACCTTTCCCTGGCGCATCTATCGCAACGATCCCCTGTGGGTGCCGCCCCTACTCCCCGAGCTGGCCAAACGACTCGATCCAGAACAGGGGGCCATTCTGCGCCGCGGCGAGGGCGAGTTCTTTATCGCGTGGCGGGAGGGGAGGCCGGTGGGCACCATCTGCGCTGCCGAAGACAGCCCCACCAACGAGGGAAGGAATACGCGGGAGTGCTTGTTTGGCTTTTTCCAGTACGTCGACGATTATGCCGTGGCGGCGGCCCTCGTCGACCGCGCCATCGCCTGGGCCAGGGAGCGCGGCCTGGATGCCCTCTTTGGCCCCTTTGACCTGGACTATGAGGACAGCTACGGAGTCCTCATTGAGGGCCGCGACCGTTCGCCAGCGTTGTTCTGTGGACATACACCACCATATTACAAGCGCTTCATGGAGCAATATGGCTTTGAACCTGCTCGAGGGGACAACATTGCCTTTGCCATCGATTGGCAGCCCGACTCGCCCGAGGCGCGGCGTCTCTTACGGTTGGCCGACCGGATCCGTGGGCGAGGCCAGATCACCGTTCGCGGCGCCGACTTTGCCGATTGGCAGGGCGAGATCGACCGCGTGCACCGTTTGCTCAATGCCGCTTTGGCCTACCTTCCCGATCATATCGGCTGGCAGCGCGATTCCCTGGCTGCCATCGTCGAGCCCTTTCGCCAGATCGCCGATCCGGAGCTGATCCTCTTTGCCGAGGTAGATGGCAAGGTTGTGGGCTGGTTGCCCGGCATCCCCAACCTGAACGAGGCGTTCATCCACGCCAACGGCTTGCGATATCCCTGGGACTGTGCCAAGCTGTGGTGGACCATGCGCCGCCCGACAGAATCCTTGACGATCAAGAGCGTCCTCGTCGAGCCCGAATACTGGAATACGGGGGTCAGTGTGCTTCTCTTCGCAGAGATGGCCCAGCGGGCGTGGGCCAAAGGGTACCGCTGGTCGGACCTGTCTCTTACCTCCGAGGACAATCCAAATACCCCTATTCTCGCCGAGCACATGGGCGCCAAGCTCTACAAACGCTACCGTGTCTACCGCTTGCGGATCTAGAGCACCTCGCGCTTTCATGCCTGAGTGGATGTGCTGGATCGATCTCTTCTCCTTGACCGTGAACCCTTACCCGTGTGAGGGGCGAACGCCATTCCCCCTTTCGGACGTTCGCCCCTCACTTGGACGGTTACAGCCTGACTGATCTACGTGCCAGTGCCTACGGCCTGGTTGGCCGGCCTCCCCCGGGGAAACCGCCCATCTGCGAGCCGGAACCGGTGACCATACTCGAGACAGTAAAGCTGGCTACCTGCGTGCCCTCGCTATACGCCCCGCCAGAGTACAGGCCATCGGCGACGGTACCGGTCGAACTACCTCCGGCATAAACCACATAGCTTTCACCGTTCTCAAGCTCAGGAGACGATAGCACGACGGACTGGTAGGTCTTATTCGGTGCAAAGGTGAGAATGTCCTGCCCAGATTCGGATTCGATGTGGATCATCGTTCCAGCAGCCTGCGGTGAGGCCAGGCTGAATATGACGGAGTACTGCGTTGAGGTTGTGCTAGGCGCCTCTGCCATACCGACACTGCCCACCGCAACCAGGTAGCCCCCGCTGAGGTTGAAAGAGCCCAAGTAGTCCAGAGCACCGTTCCCGCTATTCGTCGGCCCGTTGACCAGGACCACGCCCGCGGTCATCTCGATCGGGCCGTTGGCATCGATGCCGTCGCCACCTGCGTCGACTGCGATGTATCCGCCGTTGATGTGCAGGCTGTTATCTCCCGTTTCAAAGCCGCCCGGTCCACCTCCGCGCGTCGGCAGTCCGCCAACTGCGGCATCGCCACTCCCGCTGGAGGCGTTGATCCCGTCGTCGCTGGCAGTCAGGCGGATCGTGCCGTCGTTGATGGTGATGTCCGCGCTCTCTAGGCCTTCGTAGCATTGCGTGATCTCCAGGTTGCCGCCGTTGATCGTCAGCGCGTTGTCTGCGTGGATGCCATCGTCCCCGGTTGCGAGAAGCATGTCGCCGCCGTTGATCGTGATGCTATCGTTGGCGTGGATGGCGTCGTCCAGGGAGCTGATCTCGATCTCGCCGCCCGTGATGGTGATCTCTACGCCCGCCTTGAGCCCTTTGACGCTGTCGGTGGTCTGGTTGGCGTTGCCTTCCATGCCCCGTCCACCCCAGGCGCCTCCGCCACCGCTGGCGACGCTGCCGCCCCCGGTAGTGATCGTGATCTCGCCGCCGCTGACCGCAAGTCTGGTCTCTGCCTGTATCCCGTCCAGGCCAGCAGTGATGCGCAGCACGCCGCCTTCGATGGAGACATAGCCCTCTTCGGCATCCTCGTCGTTGTTGGCCTGCATGCCGTCCGCGCCTGCGTTCACGGTTATGATGCCATCTAGCACAGCAACAGAGTCCCTGCCCTTGATGCCGTCGTTGACCGCGGTTACGGTGATCGTGCCGCCAGTGATCTTGAGGTCGTCTTTGCTGGCAATGCCGTTGCTATAGTTGGCATTGACTGTGAGCGATCCGCCGCCGTTGATGGTCAGGTCGTCCCTGCTAAAGACCGCGGCGTTGGGTTCGTCTGACTCGGCATCCTCAAAGACATAGGCGTCCCCATCGGTTACATAGTTCTCAGTGCCGTCGGCCAGGGTGAGCACCACTTTGGCTGCATTGCTCACGTATATGGGAGCGCTCGTAGAACTGGTAATGTCCGCTCCCTCGAGAACGAGGAACACAGTCTCTTCGTCCTCCGTTTCGACGATGATCTGACCGTCGTCCAGGGTGCCGCTGATGTTGTACGTGCCCGCGGCGGTGATGGTTACGACGCTGCCGCTGACCGTGGCGCCAGTTCCCTCAACGGTAATCGAATTGCCCTCCAGGCCTATGTGCGACAGCGAGGAAGTGTCTGTACTGACTTCCAGATCATCAGTGTCGTATTCCACGGAAACCGGGTTGAGTGCGGTCTCGGCGGTCTGTTGGGTGCTAGTCACCGTGCTGGCTACCTCTGTGGTAGTGGCTGCCAGGTCCGCTGCGTACGCGCTGTCGGCGTATTCGATCTCACCGCCTGAGCAGGCGCTGAGTGCCAAGATAAGGACTACCATCAAAACGATCGCTTTCTTCATGCTATCTTGCCTCCAGTTGATTTTCCTCGGGCTGTTCTTATTGAGCCCTTGATGCTACAGATCCGTGCCATTGTATCCGGCAAGTAGTGTAACCTTGTTGCTGCCGTTCAGGTTGCCGATCTCAGTCAGGAGCTCCTGGACCTGGCTCGACTTCTTCAGGCGGATGCTGTAGGTCAATTCGTTCAGCGTGCCGTTCTGGACCGAGTCGGCGCTGATGAGTTCTGAAGAAGTGGTGTGCCTGGACAGGACCCTGTCGAACAGCGTTTCAAAGGGCACTTCGCTTGGGACCTGGATGTGCAGGATGTGGCTGGACATGTCGCGCGCGAACCAGTTCCCGCGCGTCATCAGTACAATCACCGCACTGATAAAGATGGTCCCTGCTATGGCCAGCAGGTAGAACCCGGTGCCAATCGCCATGCCAATAGCCATGGTGAAAAAGATAAAGCCCACATCGCGCGTCTCCTTCACTGCGTTTCTGAAGCGGATGATGGACAGGGCGCCCACCAACGAGAAGGCCCGGGCGATATCCGAACCGATCACCAGCATCACCAGCGCCACGACCATGCCGTTCAGCACTAGGGTAAAGACGAAACTCTGGGTGTACGATGTGCCGCGATGCGTGATCTGGTAGATCCAGCCGATTGCGGCGCTCAGCGCGAAACCGAGAACCATGACGAGAATCATGTCCGTGATCGCGAACTCATTGGTCAGATTCGAAATGTTAAGAATGTCCACGAGAAACCTCCACTTTCTGTTCGTTTTGTGGTCTATCAATCCCCATTCTCTGTTCCAGCGTGCGGAACGTGGAGAACGACGAAGCAAGCACATCCTGGGCGCTCTCAGCCCTGAGGCTGCAACGCCGCATCGCTGGCATGTTTCTGGTTGCCATGATACTGCGGCAGTACTTGCTGAACCCGATCCGTTGCAGGTTGTGGGCTGCGATCATGTCGGTCAACCAGAAGGGAATTCGCTCATTGACCTTGATCTCCATCACAGCCCAGTTTGCGGGCAGCATCGGGATGCCACAGGGCTGTTCGTGCAGATGTGGTTGGTGGGCCTGGAATGACAGCGAAGTGTCGAACGTCACGCGCAGCCCTGCATCGTATTTCGTGCCGGTGAAAGCCTGGCGGTCATAGCGCACTATGCTCGCCGGGCGCAGGTTGTACTGCCACAGGAAACTGTAAACCTCTTCGATCAGTGCCCTGTCGTCTAGCCTGTGGTCAGGGATGTGGCGATCGTTGCACAGGCGCAAGGCCTCGTGATACGGCATGACGATGCGCCGCTTCTGGGTGACACGGTCAAAGCGCTGCTTGATCTCCAAGAATACAGGAGATTCATCGGTTAACGCTTGGCCCGTTTCGTAGCGACGGATGCGCAGCTTGCGGCGGAACTTGAGGCCATCCGCGTTCTCCCGATAGCAGTGCAGGTCAGGCGAGTCGTAGTACAAGCTGGACAGCGTGTAGCATCCGTTGTGGCTACCATTCTTGTCGGGAACCACGTATGCTCGCAGGGCAGCCCTAAGCTGCGCGGCCTGCTGCAGATCTACCAGGTACTTGAGCTCAAATCGGTTGAACGTGCGAATGGTACTGTCATCGTTGTTCGCCATGCTCGGTATCCTCCACAGCGTCATTGTAGTATCCGAGCCTGTGAACAACCTAAGAGAAACCTTAGAAAACGCTGAGAGTTCCCTGCTGATTGGGGGCTCTTGTGTCTTGGCCTACAGGTGTCAAGACGCGGTCTCGCTATTGGTTTACATATAGGGTGACATAATCGCGCACGGCTGGGGCGCAGGTCTGTTGGGTACTAGTGTGTCCCGTGTGGAGCTCTAGCCAGACAAAAGCCGCAGCGAGCGAGGTCTGAACTCAAGTGCAGGGGGCTGACTTGACGCAGTGATAGCTCACGAATGCGCAGTACGCGTCCTGTGGGGTGTAGTAGCCAGAGGCAAGGTCACGGTGAAGACACCGCCCTCCCCTGCCTTGCCCTCAACGGTGATGGTGCCGCCCTGGGCATCCACCAGCGCCTTGGCAATAGCCAGCCCCAGGCCAGCCCCTGTGTTGGTTTCGCTTCCCGTGACAAAGCGCTCAAAGAGGTCTGGCAGCAGCTCGGGAGCGATGCCAGGGCCGTCATCACGGACGCTCAAAGCCACCGAGCCCTCCAGCACCTCGCCAGAGACCGTGATCGGCCCGTCGCCGTGCTTGATGGCGTTGTCCACCAAGATCAGCAGCACCTGCTTGAGGGCATCGGCCTGGCCCCACGCAGCCACGCCATGCGGCGCGCTGCAATCGATCTCTCGCTCAGGAGCCAGGAAGCGGGCCTGCCTGCACACCTCTTCAACGATAGGCTTGACCGGCACCGGTTCGCTACGAAGCGACCGGTTGGCGTCGGCACGGGCAAGGGTGAGGAGGTCATTCACCAAGCGGATCAGGCGCTTGCTTTCACTGGCCATGTCGGCAAGCACCTCGGTCCGATCCTCGGCGCTGATGGGCGGCTCGCGCCGCAGCAGTTCGACGTTGCCATTCAAGGTGGTTAGCGGCGTGCGTAGTTCGTGGGAGACGTCGGCAACGAAGCGCCGCTGCATCTCCAGGGCCTGCCCAATCTGTTGGTAGGCTGCTTCCAATTCGGACAGCATCCCGTTCAAGGTCTTGGCCAGGCGACCAACTTCGTCGTCGGGACCGATGTGCTCCACCCGCCGGGAGAAATCGCGCTCGGCGCCGATGGTCTGGGCTGTCTGGGTCAGACGATGGATGGGCCGCAGCGACATCCCAGCCAGCACCCAGCCCAACCCGAATGCTACGGCAACGGCGACGATGCCGGCGATCAGGAGGTTCATGCCCAGGGCGCTGATGGACTGGTCCCGCGTGGTGATTGAACGCCCCATCTGCAAGATCTCGGTGAGTTGACCGTCGACCACAATAGGTACTGTGTAGATGAGGACTCGTTCCCCTTCCACAGTCGCGGTTTCCATCCAGGTCTCACCGCTCCGGGCCGCGTCGAGTGCGTCGTCGCTCAGCGGCAGCACCACACCATCCGGCGTCCGCAGCTCCAAGATCTGCTCCCCGTCTGGGCTGAGGCGCACCAGATATCCTCCGCCAAAGTCATCTCTCGGCTCGGAGGGCTCAGGAGCCGGTGGCTGTCCTACAGAGCTCGCGTCCGGCGGTGGTGGCCGGCGACCATCAGCATAGCGTTCCCCGAGGCTGATGAGGAACTGCTTCTCAATCTCGAGAGTTTCTTCGTACTGGCGAACATAGAGGAGAGCGCCAAAGGCGACCAGAGTCACGATCAAGATCGCGGTGTACAGCAGCGTCAGGCGCAAGCGGATGGACATTCTACTCCTCCCGCAGCACATAGCCCACACCCCGGACGGTGTGGATCAAGCGCGGTTCGCCCTCTGCTTCCGTCTTCTTGCGGAGATAGCCCACGTACACTTCGAGGACGTTGTCGTCCCCGTCAAAGTCATAGCTCCACACCCGTTCCAGAATGCGCGTGCGCGACAGCACATGGCGGGGATTCAGCATCAAGTAGTGCAAGAGATCGAACTCGGTCGGTGTCAGGCTGAACTCCCGCTCACCGCGCCGTGTCAGGCGAGTCACGGGGTCCAGGTGCAGGTCGGCGAAGCACAGCGGCTTTTCCTGCTTGGCTGCCGCCGACCGGCGCAGCAGAGCCTGCAGCCGGGCCACAAGTTCAGCGGCGGCGAAGGGCTTGACCATGTAGTCGTCTGCGCCGCCCTGCAAGCCCTCGACCCGGTCCTCGATGGCGTCCCGGGCAGTGAGCATCAGGATGGGCGTCTCGTCGCCCGCGCCCCGCAGGCGGGCCAGGACCTCGACGCCGTCGAGTTTCGGCATCATCCAGTCCAGCACGATGGCCTCGGGCCTCTCGGCCTCAACTTGGGCCAGCGCCTCCTGCCCGTCACTGGCCGTCACCACGCGGAACCCCTCGTAGCTGAGAGTCCTGCGCAGCATGTTGAGAAGCTTAAAGTCATCATCGGCTACGAGTATGGTGTTCACCGTCAGTTTCCCCTTGCCCTTTCACGCTCACCATTATACCGTCCTTCTGCGCCGGTGTAAAGCTTCCCGATCTTCACAAGAAACCATGACAGCGCCGGTCCAGCACACTACACGCAGATTCTACTGTAACAGCGGCGCCTGAGACCAACCTGAGAGAGAGCTGAGAAAACGCTGAGAAAGAGATCTCGATCTATTGTCAGGGGCTTCCTAGTTGGCTCCAACCAGGGTTCGGTACCATGCGGGGCTTGCATTCGGGGGCCCCTGGGCTGCCGACTATCTGTTGACCCCTTCACACTCGCTCGTGCGGCCCTCTTTGAACATCTCCACGGGGAGTGCCCCAGAAAGGACCGCCCGACCCTCTGCTCGCCATAAGCTACCGCATCGAAGGCGGCATTGGCGACGAGGCGAGATCAGTCCCCACGTCCCTGACAGCGAGGCCATCAGGTTTCTGTCGCTATTCTCCCCAAATATAACTCACAGAACCTTTAACAGTCTTGAAGCCCAGGCTCTGGTAGAGTCCAACCGCCGCCCGATTGGTGACATCCACCTCGAGCACCATCTTCTCATGGAGGTTCTTCATTGCCCTACGCAGGCTGGTGCCCAGGATATAGCGGGCCAGCCCCTGCCGACGATACTCGGGAACAACACCTACGCCGTGAACGTACGTACCGTCTGTGACGATGTCAATCTTGACAAAGCCCACAATCGTCTCGCTGTCGAACAAGACCAGCGAAGCCTCCGCATCCATGGGAACTTGGCGCGAGAAAAAGCTCTCAAAGTTCTCACGTCGCTGCACCTCAGACTGTTGTGCATACCGCCTGTCTCCGCCTTCCAAGAAGGCGGCATCATAACTGGGCCAGAGTTCGTCGTTCGAAATCTCGGCCAGTGTGCGGACTTGCATCGTATCAGGGATCTCTCGGATTGAAAAGTTGAGCTGATGCAGGTCTGCTTCCATGTAGTACCACTCATACCCGCGCGCCATTCCCGCCGCCCGATAGATGGCCCCACACTGCGCAGCATAGTCCCGGTATTCAGCGGTGAGGTTCATCAAAAAGACCTCCATCCGGTCTCTGCCCGAGGCTTCGGTGTACTGGATACACCTTTGGACCAATTGCCGGGATATTTCTGGATCCGGCGGAAGGACCAGGGGATGCCAGCTGAGAAAATAGGCCATCGAATCTGTCCAGTGGTAAATCCCAGCCCACCCCTGGAGCACGCCGTCCGCGCGCGCCAGCGCAAGGAAGTCAGGACAATCCCTCTCAGACTTGAAGAAGGCGGTGATCTCTTCCTGTGTTTCACCATACTTGTAAGGGATGGGGAGCTTATGATATGCCTGGTGTGTGAAGGCTGCGAGTTCGACGGCATCAATCGAATCTCGGGAATGACCTGTGATCTCTAGCATGCTATTTCCCTCATGGGCGTAGTAAGCTCGCAGCTCGCAATACCTACTTCAAGAGTCCTCTGCGCGACCGGCCTGCACACTACAACGCAAGAGGTGTGATCGACAAGGGTATGAGGGTCTCTTACGCTTCAGCCACTTACACAGCTTGACTCTATACGTGGTTCCGCAGCATCAACTCCTTCGGGTGCGGATGCAGAGAGATTTGCAGGTGCATCTGGTCGGGACCGGGCAACTTGTGTGGCGAATCCTTCTTGCAAGACCGGACACAAAGGACAATACCAGACGATGCCGCGCAGAGTTTGTGCGGCATTGTACAATCGCGGCAAAAACCGGACAGATTGCGTGGCGAGGCCACATCCCCGTCTGACCGGTGCTGACTCAGAGACCGTACTACCAGTCCTCCTCATCCTCGAACTGGCTACAGTCCACGAGGGCCCGGAAGAAGGTCTCAAAGTCAGGAGCCAGAACCAAAATCTCGGGTTCGCCACCGGTCTCGGTCTCGACATGGATGATGCGAGGTTCCCCTCTTGGCCCACAAAGGCTGTAATCTAGCATGACAGCATCGTGACCTGCGGATGGCATGTCAGTGATTATGACACCCACGTCGGGGTAACCTGCCTGCTTGATCAGCTTGCGGCTGCCAAGCCTCTTGGAGTCGATACCCCACTTGCCCCCGATCCCCAGAATCCCCTCAAGGAGGAGGTGATCCTCAGCCCAGGACGTGGGGACCTGAGTCGGGAAGCAGCTCCGCTTGAGAGAGCCACCATTTCTGACACGGAGCAAATCGAGATACGACTGCGGAAGCTTGTAACCGAGTTTCGACTCAGCGGCACGGATCATCTTTTCGGTCAGTGGGGGACCTGTGTAGTAATCAGAGTCTGTGAACGGGTTGTCCGGCGAATCTGCAAAGCCGGAAACAGTCTGCTTTGCCATGGAACGGCTCTCCTTTCCCCCCTAGCTCTTTCCGGATAGCTCCTTGACGGGCGTGGATTGCGACGCGCCCGATCCATTGCTTCCGAGGCGATTATAGCCCAGCCGTGCCGACAGGTCAAGCGGTCGGCTTTCCTCGAAGCTCGACGTGATTGTGCAGCATCATCTCCCTAGTGCTCGGAAGGGGGCACACGTGGCAGTGTACTAACTTGGGCGGTGAGTCCATCCAGGAGGATTGCCAGTCGGCAGTCCGATCCAACCGGGCATGGAGCAATCGGCTCTTTCAGGGATGAGAACCGTCACCGGCGAAGCGAACATCAGAGTTCCTTCTCCGGTAAGCCATGCTTATCAGGCCAACCCACCAGATCCTTGCCCCTTGCGCTGATGTCTGGTATACTAGCACCGTATTCCGCGCTTGAGCTTTGAGGAAGCAGAATGGACAACGGGGGCGCGCTTGTCTGAAGACGACCGAAACATGGTAGACAACGCTTCTCACCTCAAGATGAGCCTGCTACCGGGCCACATTCCGCGAGGACCGCTTTCTTGCCGGAACCGCGAGTCTGCCAGAAAGACCTGCCTCGCGAGAACCGAGACCGGGCCATGACTGCCAAGAACGAAGCGATGGGCCGGTCCCGATTGTGCTGGGCGGCTATCGGGTTCGCCCTGTCATTGCTTCTCCCATCAACCGCAGTAGTCCAAAAGTACCTGGGGATCACAGGGGTTGCCGGCTATCTGCTCGTTGCAGCACTGGCCCTGTTTCTATTCGTCATGGCGAGGCATTTCCTCGCTAGATTCGCATCGAGAGTCACCAAGCGACAGGTCCTCTGGCTGGCAGCCCTAAGCTTCCTGTTGGTCCTGATCGCCTTTGCTCTGGTCTATCCGGTCGCCGATGCTGGAGGCGTCGGTGGCGGGAGCGACAATGATGACGCACTCGATATCGCGACCGCAGAATTACTGCACGGACGCTATCCCTATTATCCCGAGACCTACCTTGGAAATCTTCCGGCTCAACTACCTGGCGCTCTTTTGCTGGCAGCTCCCTTTGTTCTGCTTGGATATAGTGCCTATCAGAATCTGTTTTGGCTGGCGACCTTGATCATTGCCCTGACACTGCACTTTCGAGACGGCAGGCTGGCTTTGCTCTTGTTGTGGACAATCTTCGCCCTATCGCCCATCTTTCTAAACGAGATACTGGTTGGATCTGACCGCACTGCGAACAGTCTGTATGTATTGCTCGCTGTTTTCTGGCTAATGTGGGCTATCTCGCAATCTGACTTGCCAAGGTGGAAGAGCGTTGTGCCCGTCATATTCTTAGGAATTGCACTTGCTTCGCGCGCAAACTTTCTCATGCTGCTGCCAGTGATACTCTCTGCAATGTTCAAGACCGTGGGATGGAAGACAGCCATCACGTATGCTGTCATCATGGGCACAACGATTCTCCTATTGACCGTACCTTTCTATCTCTACGACCCGCAAGCGTTCTCTCCTCTTTACGCTGCCGGCAAGCTGGGCCAATTCGAGTCGGTGCTACCTCATGCGGGTATTCTCCTTCCGCTGGCCAACGGAGTAATTGCCCTGATAATGGCTTTCCTTCAGTCCGCCAGCGGCAGACTAGACACTCTGCTCAGGAATTGTGCCATTGTCCTGGCTTTCCCAGTTCTAAGCGGTATCATCCTCTTCTCAGTCGGCACAGGAAGGCCGAACTTTGTCTTCGCCTCCTATGGAACGCTCTTCCTGTTCTTTGGCGCGGCAGCCTTCTGGAGAGATCTCTTTGCCGGGACAGCGTTGGAAGTAGCCTGACCAACGCCACTCGGCGATGGGCTCTTGGTATCCGTTGAGGGTGCAACTCGCGTGCGTGTTCTGGTGTGGATAAGGAACCCTGACTTCAGCGTCCGGTTCGAGACTGTTCCGGGGTAGCAGGCGATGTCCTTCGAGGGCCCCCTGACCAGGACACGCACCCCCGAGGACTCGCGGTTGGAGACGGGACTGCAGCCAATCAGTGAGACTACCACCTCGTCCGCCTGTCCGCAGCGGTTGTAGCTACCCCTGATTGCATAGCATCAACTCCTTGGGGTACGGATGCAGGTACACCTGCTGGTGCACCCACGCTGCGCTCGGTGCAAGCACCCAGTCGGGCACCGGGTAATGACCTAGGTGATGCTTGATCAGCGTCAGCGGTACGATCAGCGGCAGCAGCCCCTGTCGATAGTCCTCGATGAGGCCCAGAAGCTCTAACCTACCGCAGGTAGGCCTTGTCTTCGCTCGATAGGTGATTTTTGAGATACCCCATCAGGTGCTGAAGGACGTTCACATGCTTGCCCCGTGTGCCCAAAACGGCGAGCCCTTCCATCAGCATGGTCCCATACTCGGCGGTCAGCTCCTCCCAGTCCCGCTTGCCCGCGTCCGCCACGAGACGGCCCATCTCGGTGCAATGTTTGGGACTATGGGCCATGAGCGTCAGCTTGTGGGCGGTATGGAACTTGACCATGCCGCCGAGTGTGGGCTCCTCGTCCAACATCTTGGTCCAGCGATAGTAGGCCCAGTCGTGCTTCTTGACAGGCAAGCCCCACTCGATAAAGTTTTCACGCAGGGGCAGGTCGTTGAGCCGGCCCTCTTCCTCCAGCGGCAGCAGAGGAAAGCGGTTCATGACTTCGCGGGGGGACATGCCCGTGCCGTTTCTCTGTGCCATTCCATGCGCATTGTACACTTTCACACGGAATAAGCCTGAACTTGGCGAATCCTTCTTATAAGACTGGACACAAACGACAAAATCGGCGAGTCGAGGAACTGACTTTGACAACTCGAATCCGTATCTCGAAACCTTGTGACTGACGCCTCTGACGACCTAGCGGTGAAGCTCGATCGCTAGGTGGGCTAGC
>JBFFCR010000016.1:0-19743 GCA_041559855.1 Anaerolineae bacterium
TAATCATGTCCTTCTTCCGGTCCACGATCTGAAAGTAGCCTTCTTCGTCCATGCGCGCAATATCCCCAGTGTGAAGCCATAGCCCGGGTCCGAGCTGAGGGTGCTCGCGGAGGACGTTGGCTGTCTCCGTGGGTTGCTTCCAGTAGCCTTTCATTACTTGCGGACCCTGGATGATCAGCTCCCCGATGTCGCCGGTGGGCTGTTCTTCCTCTCCTGTGTCGACGTCCATGATTCGGGCATCGGTGTCGGGCCATGGGGTGCCGATGAAGCCGATCCTGTTGCGGTTAAGGGGGTTGACGTGGGTCGCAGGACTGGTTTCGGTCAGTCCGTATGCCTCGACCAAGGTGCAACTGGTGAGGTCTTGGAAGCTGGTCTGTACCTCCTTGGGGAGTGGGGCGGCGCCGCTAAGACAGGCGCGGATCGATCCAAGCTCGAAATCCTTGACCTGCGGATGGTTGTTGATCGCCACGTACATCGTCGGCACGGCAGGGTAGAAGGTGGCCCTGTGCTTGCTGATTGAGCCCATGATGTGCAGTATGTCGCGCGGATCGGGTATCAGGACCATGGTCAGCGCGCCCGCGACCGCCATATTCATGACAGAGGTCATTCCGTAGGAGTGGAACAGCGGCAACGCGCCGATGGTAATGTCATGACCTTGCTGCAATTGAGACCATGCAAGGCCTGCTACCGCATTCGAGACGAGGTTCATGTGTGTGAGCTGTGCGCCTTTGGGCACGCCCGTCGTGCCGCCGGTGTAGATCAGGCATGCGGTATCCTGGGGATCTTTCAGAGCCGGGGTCGGGCCCAGCGGCGGTCCTTTGAGAAGGGACGGGAAAAACAGGTCGTCCGGTGAGGCCAGCTCAACCCGGTGTCCCCCCTTCTTCTCCTTGGCAAGCGTAAAGAGCAAGCGCAGGAGCGAAGGAAAGTACTCCTTGACGTTGGCCACGATGAGGTGACGCAGTCCCGCACCGGCGCGAATGCTGTGCACCTTGTGATAATATGGGCTAAGAACGCAGGCGATCTCGGCACCAGCGTCGGTCAGGTGATGCTCCAGTTCGGAGGCGGTGTAGACAAAGTTGCAGGGCACGGCAATGCCGCCAGCGCGCAGGATGCCATAGAAAGCAATCACGAACTGAGGACAGTTGGGCATGATGAGCGCCACTCGGTCACCCTGGCCCACGCCGAGGCGTTGCAGCGAGCCGGCAAAGAGGCTGACTGCATCGTCGAGCTGCCGGTACGAGATGGCGGCATCCAGGACCCGGGATCCCACTCGTCCGCCAAAGATGATGGCCCGCTGCTCAGGGTACTCGGCTGCCGAGTCAGCCAGCAGTTGGTCAAGGTGGACCTGCGGATAGTCTATCGTTGTTGGCACACCTTTGTCATACGAGCTGAGCCAAGGTTTGGACCCGCTGCTTCCTTTCTGCTCCATGAGGATTCTCCTTTCACCTTGTTGACCTGCATTCCGTAGCTGCTCCACCGGGACACAATGCGAGAACCGCTCTCGGCATTCAGGTGCGAGCCAGCCTCGCCAGGTGAATTGCCGGCAGACTTCAATGGCTCGTCCGGATCGCCAGGGCTGTTGCAGTTCTGCCTGATCGCTAGCTCCTGAAGGGGCAGACTGCGATGTATTGATTATACCACATTTCTTGCCAAAATGAGCCATCGGTTTCTGAAAACTGATCGATTACGCCCACTCGCTCGGCACCGGTTAGCTGGTGTGCCCCATGAGCAGATAGGACGTAGGCGTGGTCCTCACCCGTTCTCTGCCGAGCCAGAAGCGTCTGCCGTGGGCGCTGTGCCAGTCAAGTTGACAAAGCACAGAGTAAGTGGTATACCCTGTGTTGTGGCTAGCGGCGCTGCATCGCTTGGTGTTTCGCTACTCGGCTGTTGACGGCATGTTGGCGCCGGTGGCGCGCGCCCGCGCTGGCGCTCGGTATCCGCCGGAAGGCACGGGCTAGCATCGAATTCGGATAGGGTACACCGTGGTCGCCACGTAGCGGTCTGAGACTGTGCTGGGCGTGAAAAACCCATCAAGAGGAGGAATCATGAGCAAGGTTCGAGTAGCTATTATTGGTGTGGGCAACTGCGCTTCATCGCTGGTACAGGGGGTTCAGTTCTATCAGGACGTGGCCGATAGTGCCTTTGTGCCGGGTTTGATGCACCCGGTACTCGGGGGCTACCGCATCCGTGACATCGAGTTTTCGGCAGCCTTTGACGTGGACGTGAACAAGGTGGGCAAGGACCTGTCTGAGGCTATTTGGGTGGAGCCGAACAATACGATGCGCTTTGCGGACGTTCCCTTGCTGGGGGTCAAGGTGGCGCGGGGTATGACCCACGATGGGCTGGGCCCTCACCTCAAGCAACGGATACAAAAGGCGCCCGGCCCGACGTCTAACATCGTCCAAATCCTCCAGGAGACCCACACCGACGTGGTCATCAACTTTCTGCCGGTGGGCAGCGAGATGGCCACCAAGTGGTACGTGGAGCAAGTGCTGGACGCTGGCTGTGGTCTCGTCAACTGCATCCCGGTGTTCATCGCGCGCGAGGCCTATTGGCACGGTCGCTTCTGCGAGCGTGGCTTGCCGGTGATTGGCGACGACATCAAGAGCCAAGTGGGCGCCACCATCACCCATCGCGTTCTGACTCGTCTCTTCCAGGATCGGGGAGTGCAGCTTGACCGCACTTACCAGCTGAACTTTGGTGGCAACATGGACTTTTTCAACATGCTCGACCGCGACCGGCTCGAATCGAAAAAGATCTCCAAAACCGATTCGGTTACCAGCCAAATCGACTATGGGTTGGCCGACGATGACATCCACGTCGGCCCCAGCGACTTTGTGCCATGGCTTACCGACCGCAAGTGGGCATACATCCGCATGGAGGGCACCACGTTTGGCAATGCGCCGCTGAACGTCGAGCTCAAGCTCGAAGTGTGGGATTCACCCAACTCGGCTGGCGTCGTGATCGACGCCGTGCGCTGCTGCAAACTGGCCATGGATCGCGGGCTGAGCGGGGCCATTGAAGCGCCCTCAGCCTATTTTATGAAGTCACCGCCGGTGCAGCATACCGACGACGCGGCGCGCGAGATGGTAGAGGAGTTCGTGGGACGCAAGGTCAAGGGCCATGAGGGCACTCCATCAGAAGAGAAGCCATAGCCTGCTTCTACGTTGGGGCTGGCCTCCGTGACTTGTCTGAAGGTCGACTGGACCGAAGCGCGGTCACTCACCGGGCCGAGTGACTTGCAGGAAGCGGCGCGTGGTCTCGCTGCCTACGGTCCCCTTGAGATTGTCATCGCCCAATCCTTCGGCGTGACGGCGTATGCGGACGGCCAGTTCCATCATACTCCTGTCTCTGATGCTGAAGCCCTAATCGCGCGCCACCGGGCTGGCGAGAAGTCCTAAGGCTGAGTCAGAGGCATGATCGTCAACCGCAGCCAGTTCCGCCTGTTGCTGCCGCTGGGAGTGGGCATGGCGCTTTCTCTCACCGGCGACTCGACCATGTACGCCGTGTTGGCCAACCAAGCCGATGGCCTTGGTATCAGCCTGAGCGTGGTTGGCGTGCTCCTGGGCGCCAACCGGATGGTGCGCATTCCCGGGAACCTCCTTGCTGGCGGCTTCTACGACCGTATGCGCCGGCGTCCGCTCTTCCTAGTCGGCCTTGCCTTGGGCATTCTGTCCACCCTGAGCTATAGCCTGGTCAGGGGATTCTGGCCCCTGCTTGCCGGACGCATGCTGTGGGGAGTGTCCTGGTCGCTCATAAACGTCGGTGGCTATGCAATGATCCTCGATCGCTCATCGATCGCTGATCGGGGTCGCATGACTGGGTTGTACCAGATGGCGTTCGCGCTGGGGCTCACCATCAGCCCGATTCTGGGTGGCACACTGACCGATAGCCTTGGCTTTCAACAGGCCGTCCGCATCTGTGCCCTGACATCCGGTTTTGGGTTCCTCGTTGCTTTGGTTGCTCTGCCCGAGACCAGGCGGCAGAACACAGCAGGTGACCTCTCGCCTGCGGACCGATTGCATCAGGCGATGCCTAGGAATCCGTTCGGCCGTTTGAGAGACGTGGATTCGCAGATCCTGGCAGCCAGCTATATTTATCTGATTGTGCTCTTTGTGAACAGCGGGGTGCTGATGTCGACCATCAGCCTCTATCTGGAGCAGAGATGGGGCGCAGCTATACTGGTCGGGGCGGTCGCTATCGGCGTGGCCTCGGTTGGCGGTCTACTGCTGGCGCTGCGTTCCGCGCTGGGTATCGTAGCCGGACCGGTGGCCGGCACCCTGTCCGACCTGATGGGGAGCCGTTGGCCCGTCGTGCGCGGCGGCCTGTTGCTCGGATCTGCGGGCTTTGTGGTGCTTGCACTCGTGACTAGCGTCGAGGCCGTACCCGCGGGCGTAACCTTGATCTCGCTGAGCGCAGGTGCCCTGGCAGCCACCGTGACGGCGCTGGTAGGTGACCTGGCAGAGAGGCAGCGCCAGGCCCTCACCATGGGCGGCTTGGCGACAGCGGGCGATATTGGCAGCGCCCTTGGCCCGGTGTTCGCGTTTGGCCTGGTGCTAGTCCTCGGTCTGCAGTGGATCTATCTTGCCTGCGCCTTGGCCTTGGTCTCAGGCTTCGTGGTGACCCTGTTCCCACGGATCCACCGAAGTGGGGGAAGCAGGCAGCGGCTCACCCCCTGGCAAGCTGAAGACGCCACGGAATCTTGGGATTCCCAGAATTGAGAACTTGACAAAGCCCGACCCATGTGCTATAATTGCACACGTGTGCATGCTGGCGAGGGCCTGGTATTGTACTGCTTTGGCTTCCGTAGGTTGGGATGCGCACGCGGGGAAGACCTATGGGAATGACCGTTTCAATCAAGGACATTGCCAGGGCCGCATCTGTCTCGCACTCAACCGTGTCGCGGGCATTGAGCGACAGTCCTCTGATCAGTGCGCAGACCAGAGAGCGTATTCAGCTTCTGGCTCGAGAGATGGGATACTCTCCCGATGCCCAGGCGCGCAGCCTTGTCATGGGCCGGACCCAAACCCTCGGTGTGGTGGTGACAACGATTACCGATCCCTTTATTGCCTCGATCGTCCAGTCGATTGAGAACACTGCTCACAGACACGGATATAGTGTGATTCTGGCAAGCTCCAATTCGGAACCAGAGCGGGAGATTGCCGCCGTGGAGATGCTACACTCAAAACGGGTCGATGGCGTTATCGTGACTTCGTCGCGAGTGGGCGCCCTGTACCAGAACCATCTCGACCGGCTTGGCGTTCCGGTCGTCCTTGTGAACAGCCATAGTGAGCAGCAAGGTCCCTATACCTTCTCTATCAGCGTCGACAATCACGGCGGTGGCTACCTGGCAACCAAGCACTTGATAGAGGTTGGCCACCGGCGCATTGTTTACGTGCGCGGTGCGCCGAATCACAGCGATGACGCAGCCCGGCTGGGGGGCTATCGCCAGGCGCTGGACGAGGCGGGCATCGAAACGGATCCGGTGATGGTGCTGGCGGGTGACGGCACGGTGGGCGGGGGCGCTCGGGCGCTTCGAACGTTGATTGGGGTATCGGCTCGCGCCACTGCCGTGTTCTGCTACAATGACATGACAGCCGTTGGCCTCCTGCGAGCTGCACGGGAGAGAGGCATTTCGATACCTGGGGATCTCGCGGTGGTCGGCTTTGATGATATACCTCTGGCCTCGTACGTTGTACCGCCCCTGAGCACCGTGGCCCAACCCATGGACAAGATGGGCCAGCGAGCCACAGAGATGGTGCTAGATCTGTTATCGGTTGGAGCGACGGGACGCGGAGTTGCTTCCAACGTCGTCGTTCAGGGCAAACTGATCGTGCGTGAGTCTTCGGGGCCCAGACTGCCAAAAGAAGGATAGTACAGAATGACAATGGAGGTCAATCAATGAAAGGCTTGGTGCTGGATGCAAAGTGGGATCCCAGGCCAGACTATGCTCTGTCTGACTGGGAGAGAGAAACAGGCAAGGCGGTTACGGGGAACAGCGTATGGCGCAACCCCAAGTTAGAGGTGCGTGAGTGGCCCGATCCTGTTCCCGGGCCAAAGGACGTTGTCCTTCAGGTTCAAGCGTGTGGCGTGTGCGGCTCCGACATGCACTTCTATGAGACTGACAAGGATGGCTATATTCTCTATCCCGGTCTAACCAAGTTTCCCACCATTCTGGGGCACGAGTTCTCGGGTAAGGTGGTCGAGGTTGGCAAGGAGGTTGAGACGCTCAAGGTCGGCGATATGGTTACGGTGGAGGAGATGATCTGGTGCGGCCGCTGCATTCCCTGTCGCAACGGGTACCCCAACCACTGCACGAATCTGGAAGAATTGGGGTTTACCATCCCTGGTGCGTTTGCCAACTATATCGCGGTCGACGAAAAGTACGCTTGGCCCATCAATGCCATTGCCGAGCGGTTTGGCGATGAGACCAAGGCCTACGAGGTGGGCGCGATGACCGAGCCCACGACAGTGGCCTATAACGCCATGTTTGAGCGCGCGGGCGGTTTCAGGCCTGGTCACTATGTCAGCGTCTTTGGTGCGGGACCGATCGGCCTGGCGGCGATCGGTCTGGCCAAGGCGGCGGGCGCGGGCATCATTGCTGCATTCGAGATCTCGGCCGCGCGCAGGGAGCTGGCCGTGAAGGTTGGCGCCGATCATGTCTACGACCCACGTGAAGTCAGTGCAGGTGGCGCGCTGATGGAGCTAAGCAAGGGCCAGGGCTTCAACTTCCAAGTCGAGGCCGCAGGCGCGCCCCATCTCACCATCCCCGAGATGGAAAAAGCAATGGCCATCAACTCGAAGGTTGTGCAGATCGGGCGGGCTGCCCAACGGGTGCCGATGTATCTGGAAGCATTCCAGGTGCGCCGCGCACAGGCATTTGGGGCGCAAGGGCATTCGGGACATGAGACTTTCCCCAATGTGATCCGGCTGGTGGCAGCCGGGCGGCTTGACCTAAGCCCTATTGTCACCGCCCGCTACGGACTGGAGGGGACTGTGGAAGCCATTGCCAAGTCCACGAAGCGTATTGACGGCAAGATACTGGTCAGGCCGAACTAGAGCGTGCAAAACTGCCTGTCGCGAAGAAGCGGGACACGTGCAAGGGAGGGGCGTTCCAGCCTGCGCACGCGTCCGTGAGAATGCGATCTGTTTCTTCCTGCCAAACGCGAGGGGACAATGAAGAAAACGCTTTCCGTAGGGCTCATAGGAGCCGGGCGCATCGGCCGAGTGCATGCCGACAACCTGGTCTACCGCATTCCGGAGGCCAGTCTGGCTGCAGTCGCTGACCTCTTTGTGGGGGCGGCGGAGAAGCTGGCGGCCGATTTACAGGTGCCTGCAGCGCACAAGGACCATCGTGCCATTCTTGATGATCGGTCGATCGATGCCGTCCTGATCTGCTCCAGCACTGACACCCACGCGCAACTCATCGCCGAGGCAGCCGAAGCAGGCAAGCAGATCTTTTGCGAGAAGCCGATTGCCCTCGATCTGGCTCAGATCGACGGCGCGCTGGACGCCGTGGACCGGGCAGGCGTGAAGCTGATGATCGGATTCAATCGGCGTTTCGATCCAAACTTTCGGCGCGTGCGCGAGATCGTCGCCGCCGGTGAGATCGGCACACCACAGGTCCTGCGCATCACCAGTCGCGACCCGCAGCCCCCGCCCATTGACTATGTGAAGGTGTCAGGCGGCATCTTCCTGGACATGATGATCCACGACTTTGACATGGCCCGCTACCTGGTCGGGCGCGAGGTGGAGGCGGTGCATGCGGCAGGCGCGGTGCTGGTGGATCCCGCCATAGGTGAGGCGGGCGACGTAGACACTGCCGTTGTCACGTTGTACTTTGCCGGCGGAGCCCTGGGCGTCATTGACAACAGCCGTCAGGCGGTCTATGGCTATGATCAGCGGGTGGAGGTGTTTGGCAGCGCCGGGTGCGCGACCGTCGACAACAACTACCCCAACACTGCGATCGTCAGCGATGCGCGCCAGGTGCACAGGGACCTGCCCCTCAACTTTTTCATGGAGCGATACACCGAGTCGTACATTGCTGAGATCAGGGCATTCGTCGAATGCGTCCTTGAGGACACGGCGCCGCCGGTGACCGGGCTCGACGGGCGCCTGCCGGTGGTGATGGGCTATGCAGCTCAGCGCTCTCTCCGGGACGGGAGAAACGTACGCCTCGACGAGATCTTAGGTGGACATAAGCAGTAGTACGGAGGGGCAAACTGTGCGAGACATTCGGATTGGCGTTGTGGGTGTCGGGCGGATGGGACTCACCCACGCCGAGAATATCGCCCGCCGCGTGCGTGATGCAAGACTTGTCGCCGCAACCACGGCCAATGAGAGGCGGGCAGAGCAGGCGCGTCAGTGCTGTGGGGAGGTGGCGATCTATCCGGGTCTGGATGAAATGCTGGCGACTGAGAGTCTTGATGCCGTGTGCATTGCCAGCAGCACATCTGCCCACGTGGATAATGTAGTGCAGTGCGCGGCTGCCGGGGTGCACATCTTTTGCGAGAAGCCCCTGGCACTGACCCTAGCGGACTGCGATCGCGCCATCGCCGCTGCTGAGGAGGCCGGGGTCAAACTGATGGTAGGCCACGTCCGCTTGTTCGATGCAGGCCATGTTGCGGCCCGGCGCCACATCGAGGCGGGGGCCATCGGCAAGCCGCTGGTGTTTCGAGCCATCAGCGGGGACATGGACCCACCGCCACCCAGCTTTGCGGATCCAGCCGTGAGTGGCGGGCTGATCGTGGATGCCATGTATCACGACCTGTATATCGCGCGCTGGTTGCTGGGCGACGAGGTGGAGCGGGCCTATGCCGAGGGAGGCGCGTTGGTCGACCCCGCCATTGGCGCGGTCGGCGATGTCGACAACGCCGTCGTATCGCTGCGTTTTACGCGCGGCGGCATGGGAACACTGTTCGTCAGCAGGACCTGTCGCTATGGCTACGATCTGCGCGTGGAGGTGATCGGCGACGAGGGTGCGGTACAGGTGGGTTACTTTCGGCAGACACCCGTGCGTCTCCTTGATCGCAGGGGCATCCATCATGACATGGCGACGACTTTTCCACAGCGATTCGGCGATGCGTTTGCCGCCGAGCTTCAGGCGTTTGTCGATTGTGTGCGGCAGGATTCTGTGCCGCCGGTCACCGGTGCCGATAGCAGGGCTACACTGACGGTCGGCCTTGCGGCTACGCAGGCGATGCACCAGCACGCAGCGGTGGAGCTGCAGTAGGCATGCGGCGGCCTCCGGGTGGTGAGCCCCGGCGGGCTGAATCTGAATTCGAATGTGAGGTGTAATGGAATGTCAGAGAAGAAGCTGCCAGCGGGTCTGCTGGCAACGGACCAACCCGATCTGTTTTTCGAGGACAACGCAGTCGGCAGGCTGAAGAAGGAAATCTGGGAAAAGAGCGATGCAGAGATCGATGCGCTCCTGGCTGAATACGGCGTTCCATCGCCGGTGGAGTGGGGCAAACCGGGTTCCTACATCCAGACTACGGTGCGCTGGCAAGTCGAGGAGAACAGGAAAAAGAACGATGTCGTGTTCATGCCCATAGGATGCACCGAGCTGCATGGCGCGCACTTGCCGAGCGCTTCGGATACGTTGTACGTCAGCCAGATCCTGGAGGGGGTACGTCGCTATACAGCGAAACGCGGCGCGCCTATCAATCTGGTTCTTCCTCCCCTAAACTATGGCTCACACCCCTATCACCACATGGGCATGCCCGGCACGATCCCCATTCGCGAGAACGTGGCCCGCGAGTTTCTCATCGACGTCATGCTGGGGTTATGGAACGATGGGTTCCGCAAGCAGATCCTGATCAACAACCATGGGCACCTGTGGATGCTCGAGTCAGCCATCCAGCAGTTTCAAAAGCGCTACCATCTGCCGGGCATTTTCCGGGTCATCGATTGGCACAGGGCCGTTCGCGAGTTCTTCCGCACCACGGAAAAGGGCGGCAGGTGGGGCACCAACTTTGTCCATGCAGACGAGTCGGAGACCTCGCTGGGGCTCTTGCTGCATCCCGAGATGGTGGACATGCGCTATGCCGTGGACACGGAAGGCAAGAACTACCTGCCCGACGGTCACTTTGACAAGTCGGTCGATCCATTCAGCCGGCCCAGCCGCTGGTCAGAGGGCGAGGGCCACTTTGCCATCGAGATCGCAGCCACACCGGAAGGCGTGGTCGGGAAAGCAACCCAAGGCTCAGCCGAAAAGGCCAAGCGCCCTGTGGCGGCCATTCTCAGATACCTGACCTTGCTCAATGACGAGATCTTGGAGGTCTTCCCGGCTGGCACTGTGCCTCCTGTGGAAGAAGTCACCTTGAGGACCGAGGCAGAGATGGAGCCGTATCTGCGCGAGCCATTGAGCGAGGGCTGGAAGCCGGTGTACGGCTTGCCGCGCATTGGGCAGGACTCGAGCCTGTAACTGCTCTTCCTCCTCTTTCCCGTCTCCTTCTCGCCATTGATGGGGAGAAGGAGACTCAATGCGCACAGGAGGCTGGTTTTGTGAAGCTTTCGATTGTGCTTTCCACCCACGAGGCCCAGTTCCAGGCAGCGACGTTCAAGGGCGATCTCAGGTCCAACCTACTCAAGATCGCGGGCTGGGGGTATGAAGGCGCCGAGCTGGCAATCCGCGATCCGGGACTGGTAGACTCCGGCGCACTCCTTGATATGGTGTCGGCCCTGGGGTTGGAGATACCGGCCATAGGCACAGGTCAGGCCTGGGGAGAGGAGGGGCTGTCCTACACCGACCCAGAGCCTGCCACCCGGGCGGCAGCTCTCGAGAGAACTATCGCCCATGTTCCCCTGGCAGAGCGGGCCGGAGCAGTGATCATCATCGGCCTCTTGCGCGGCGTAGTCAAGCCCGGGGTGGGCAGGCAGCAGGCAATGGGTTGGTTGGTGGATGCCCTGCGTCAAGCGTGCGCGGCTGCACAGGCGCACGGCGTGAGGATTGCGCTGGAGCCGATCTGCCGCTACGAGACAACTCTGATTAACAACGTCGTCGATGGATTGGCGCTGCTGGATCGAGTGGGCGCGGAGAATCTGGGGCTCTTGCTGGACACTTTTCACATGAATATCGAGGAACCGGTGATCGAGGAGAGCATCCGCGCCTGTGGCGATCGCATCTTTCACTTTCACGTGGCCGATTCCCAGCGCTGGTACCCGGGTTCGGGGCATCTGGACTTTGAATCGATCCTGGGCACGCTGTATTCGACCGGCTACGAAGGCTATGTCTCAGGGGAGTGGTTGCCGGAACCTGACGCTGACATATCGGCGGAACGGGGTATCGCGCACCTGAGGCAGCTACGGCTATAGGTGAGTATAGGTGCCATCGCGAGTGCTTGCATGGGTTCCGTAACGGAGGTTGGACCATGAAACCGGGCTATGGCCTCGCTGCAACGACCTATCCTCGTTCGACGGCTGAAGCCAATCAAACGACATTCTCCCTGGTGCGTGTTGCTGAGGGAAAACGGCTGGTGGTTCAGGGAGACGCACGAGGCTTTGAGGGCCAGGTGCGCGGGAGCTCGAAGCTGTGCCCTCTAGCGCCGGGCAACGCGGCTCAACTGCGGGAGCGACTACCCTGGCTCAGCCCCCAGCCCCTCGGCCTCAAGCTGTCGGTGGGTTTTGGCGACCGGCTGGGCCTGGCGACGCCGGGCCATCTCCAGGCAGCCCGCAAGGTAGAACACGTGGCGCCAGTCCTGGCCCAGCAGTCGATTCGCGAAAATGACCGCACGGGCCGGAGCCCGCAGCAGGTCATGGATGACGCCATGTGGGGCGTCTTTCAGGAAGGTTGGCGCGAACCGTGGGGTGCAGATGCCGATCACCTGAAGACAACGGCAGATGTAGACGTGTGCGTCGCCGCGGGTTATACGTTCTTCACCGTAGATCCCGGCGATCACGTGGACAACGAGGGGCACACGGCACCTATGGAGCTACTCAAGGCCAAGATCGACGCCTTGCCGTGGGCCGATCTGTATGATTCTCCGAAGCAGTTGTACGAGCGCTACCTCGGGACCACATTCGGGGTGGAAGGCTGGACCATCGCATTCGATGAGCTTTCATTGGCAAGGGCCGCGGTCAAGTACGGACGGGCCCTGGCGCATGCTGCCCGCTTGTACCGGCATCTGGCAAGAGCGCTCAAGGAGCGTTCCTTCGAGTTCGAGGTATCGGTGGACGAGACCGAGACGCCCACCTCGCCGCTGGAGCACTATTTCATCGCCAGGGAGCTCGGCCGGCTAGGCGTGCAATGGGTGAGCCTCGCGCCGCGTTACGTTGGCCGCTTCGAAAAGGGCGTGGATTATATCGGCGATCTGGACACATTCGATCAGGAGCTTGCCCAGCACGCCGCCATTGCCCGTGTGTTGGGACCGTACAAACTGAGCATCCACTCGGGCTCGGACAAGTTCAGCATCTATCCCAGCTTCGTCCGCCATGCTGGCAGTCTCGTGCATCTCAAGACAGCTGGGACTAGCTATCTGGAGGCGCTGCGGGCCGTCGCCAGCGCAGAGCCGGACCTGTTTCGCCGGATCCTGACTTTTGCGCTGGGTCGCTACGAGGAGGACAGGGCGACGTACCATGTGTCGGCTGAGGTCGATCGGGTTCCACGCCTTGATGACGTGCCTGACGCTGAGTTGGCAAAGGTGCTGGATCTCTTCGATGGGCGAGAGGTGCTGCATGTGACCTTCGGCTCGGTGCTGGAGCGGTTTGGCAAGCAGCTGCTGTCTGCGTTGGACGAGAATGAGGAAGCGTACTCTGCTGCGCTGGAGGCGCATTTCGATAGGCACCTGGCGCCGTTTTCGGGTAGGGTGCCTGCTTTGTCCAGTGGGCAGCGCGTGAACGCCGGTCCTGATGGGCGTGACTAAGGACGGCATGCGATCCCTGTCCCGGCTGTGGCACGAACCGGAGTCGCGGTGGGCGGGAGTTCGCTTTGAAGAGGGAGGAAAGCAATTATGTCGCAGCTCATAACCAAGGCAATCGTACCAGCAGCGGGTCTTGGCACGCGACTCTTGCCGGCAACCAAGTCGCAGCCGAAAGAGATGCTGCCTGTGGGGAGAAAGCCGGTGGTGCAGTATGTAGTCGAGGAGCTGCAGCTCGCCGGCCTGCAGCAGATCTTGATCGTCACCGGACGGCGCAAACGGACGATCGAAGATCACTTTGATCCCGACCCCGGCCTTGTGAGCGGCCTGAAGCAGGCCGGCAACGAAGCCGTGTTGGAGGACCTGGCGTACATGGGGGGCAAGTCGCGCTTCTACTTTACGCGACAGAGCACCCCGCGAGGGCTGGGCCACGCAGTATCGCTGGGGTCAGATTTCGTCGAGAATAGCGGCTGTGTGGTCGCGCTGGGGGATTCCATTGTTGCAGCTGAGGACCCCTCAGCTCCACTCAGGGCCATGGTGGAGGCATACCACCAGTTGAGTGCGGCTGCCGTCGTGGCTGTGGAGCAAGTGCCGAGGGAGGAGACGTTCCGGTATGGCATCGTAAGCGTCGATGGGACAGAGCCCCCACCGGGTGAGCCGGTGGCAATGACCGACATCGTTGAGAAGCCCTCGGTCAGCACTGCACCCAGCACATTGGCAGTGGCTGCCCGGTACGTCTTTGGCCCGGTCGTGTTTGACGCGCTACGGCGCACGGTGCCCGACGGGCGTGGTGAGATCCAGCTAAGCGATGCGATCAGGCTACTGATAAGGATGGGCGAGCCGGTGTATGCGTGGCGGTTTCCTGCTAACTGCCAGCGCTATGATGTTGGCAACTACGAGAGCTATTACCGCTCTTTCATCGACTTTGCGCTGGCGGACGAGCGGTATGGCTACTTGGTGCGCAAGTATATCAAACAGATAGCCTATGACCTCTGATCAACGTCGCGTGGTCTGCTCAGCACCCGGGAGAGCGGGTATCATCGGCAACCCGACCGACATGTACGGCGGGTCGGTGCTGTCATGCTCGGTAGGCCTTCGTGCACGCGTTTCCATCGGCGCTGCCCCGGAGTTGCTGCTGGAGACGGGTGGTCAGCAATGCCGCGTATCGAGCCGCGAGGACCTGCACCCGCAGGGGGATCGGTTCGATGTAGCCAGAGCTGTCCTGGACTATCTTCGCCTGCCCCCCCTGGCATGCCACCTGAAGTACGAGAGCGAGATCCCTCTGCGCAGCGGGCTCGCCGGCTCGACGGCACTGTTGGTAGCCCTTCTCAGGGGAATCCTGGCCTGGCAAGGGCAGGGTGCCCAAGCGCACCATCTCGCCGAGCGGGTCCGCTACGTCGAGCTGAACTTTCTGAAGGTCGTGTGCGGATACCAGGATGCCTACATGTGTACCTTTGGCGGACTGAACTTTATGGAGTTCAGGGGAAAGCAGTTCTATCGCCGGGCTGAGGCAGAGCTGTTTGCCACCGTTGAGCCGCTCGCCGCGCACGTCATCAGGCTGCCGTTCCTCCTGGCGTTTACAGGTGTGCACCATGCCTCCAGCGCGGTGCACAAGCCGATCCGGGAGCGATGGCTGGACGGCGAGGCGGAAGTGGTCGAGGGGTACAGGCGGATTACCGAGATCGCCCGCGCGGGCAAGAAGGCGCTGATCCTTGAGGATTGGCCGCTGCTGGGCCGGCTGATGAACGAGAACCATGCCATCCAGCGCGATTTGGGTGGGTCGGGTGAGTCGAATGAGCGGCTGATTTCCGCGGCTCTGCGCGCGGGAGCTCCAGGTGCCAAGCTGGCAGGCGCAGGCGACGGCGGGACCATCATAGCCCTGTGGCCCTGGCCCGATGCGACCGAACTGGAGAAGGCCCTGCGCGACGCTGGTGCGTCGGAAACCTACAGGCTGGAGATCGTGCCAGGCGTGACGCTCGAGCAGGATGGCGTAGGGTAGCCGTCTACGTACAGGCAGCAGGTCTGCCGGGTTCAGTTGCGCGGGTCTGTGCGGCGGATGATGTCGCTGACCGTCTGCTGATTGAAGCCTTTGAACCCCTCTCCCCGCTGGATGTTCTCCAAGTGGCTGCCGATGGCGCCCTTTTCGGCAAAGGTCGCGCGCTGACGCTCGTCGATCTGCCCGGAGGACACCAGCCGATCCAGGCGATCGGGCGCCACCTCCCAGCGTTCTCCTCGGGTGAAGGCCTGTCGAAGGTAGGGGAAATCGCTAAAGGGCCGCATCGAGTCGATCCCCTCACGGGCCAGTGCCTCTGCAGCTGTGTCAAAGTCCAGTCGTGCCGCGAGGTGGTGCAGGCCGGCCGAGAGCATGGCCTCTCCGTGGAGGGCGCACCAAAGCCCGACCGTCCCAAGCTCCTGCAGTGGGGGCAGAGGATTGTGGGCGAAATCGCCCTCGACTTCATCCGGTGTGAGGTCGACGTCTGCAAAGACGGCAAATCGGCACACGGGCTGTTCCATCACCTGTGCGCCCCAACCCGCCTGCGCGCCAGCATAGAAACGCTCCCGAGGACGGAACCCGAATGTCTCCAGGATTTCGATCAGAAGTGGGAAGACGTGCCGCGAGCTCCGAAAGGTGTGGTGATCGTGGTTGGCCCAGCCCAGACCCAGCTTGTCTTGGCGGGCCCTTTGCACCTGCGCGGCCCGGTTACGTTGCTGCCAATAGGCGCGCTCGGCGGAGAAGGCAATCCAGGCTGCTGTGTCCGTGCCCATATCGCTGGCCAGAGCGCGCGCCAGCTTGAGCGTCTGCTCCATGCCGGTGCGTGCGTCCTGAAAGATGCGGGGACGGGTAGCCCAACGCTCGTAGGCATCCAGGTATCGCGTAGGATACTCTGCTGGCATGGCGATGGGGACGAAACCAAAATGGCCACGGCGCTCAACTGCCAGGAGTTCCCGTCCGCTACCTTGCCACAGACAAGCACGCCGGAGTGGACTCACCAGCGTACCCTCGATGGTGGCGCTCAGTCGATGAGTCATCAGGAAGAGGCTGATATCCTCCACCTGAATGGCTGCAGCGACGGTAGCTCCTGGCGCGCTTGTCTCCTCCTTCCTGAGCAGGATGCGAGGAAAGGAAGCGGCTGGGTGGTAGAATACGACGTGGCCCGGATCAACGGGAGCTTCTTCAGGCTCAAACCCGAGATCGGCCAGCTTGTGCCGGAGCTCAGCCCCGTCGATCAGTACAAGGTGGTCAAGCCAGTCAGTAAATCTGCTGCCACTCTGTGCCAGCAGGTCCGCAGACAAGGTGCGGGCCTGGGGCATCGCCGCGGTGAATTCGCTGAGGCGTTCTGCGACAAAAGCCTCTGCCTGGGGGTAGCGCTGCCACTCGAATGCGTCAGCATCAGTCATGGGAAACTGCTCCTCTGTACGCTCGAATCCTAATCGATGCCCTTGTGCGTGCTGTGTCCTGGTGAGACCTTTTGCGAGGGGTCGATGTAGTTCTTGGCAAAGTTGACGGCCACAGCGGCCTCCGCCGTTGCCGTGGCAATGAGCTTGATCTTGCCTTCGTAGGTCGAGATATCGCCCACGGCGTAAACTCCAGCGATGTTGGTCTGGAAGGTGTGATCCACCTGGATCGAGTTCTTTACAATGTCCAGACCCCAGTCCTTGATGGGGCCAAGGTTTGCGAGAAATCCCAGTCCCATCACGATGGCATCGACCTCGAGATCGATCTCCTCGCCGGTACGGTTGTCGAAAATCGTGGCCGATTCAACGCTTTCATCGCCTTGCAGGGCTTTCAGTTCATAGAAGGGCAGGACGGTGCAGGAAGAATGGAGGATTTCGCTCACTGTCTGCTCGTGAGCGCGGAAGGTGCCCCGGCGGTGGATGAGCGTTATGTGAGAAGCATAGTCCAGTAGACTGTGAGCCCAGTCCAGGGCCGAGTCGCCCCCACCTACGACCAGGACCCGCTTGCCCCGGAAGGACTCCAGGTCTTGGACAAAGTAATAAACCCCTTTGCCTTCCATGGCCTTTAGGTCCGGGATATCGAGCGTGCGAGGGACAAACGCGCCAGCGCCAGCGGCTATCACAACCGTCCGAGAGAGATGTGTATTACCTGGCTCAGTCCCAAGCTTGATGATGCCGTCGGGGGTGGGCGCGAGGGTTGTCACTTTCTCGTTCAGGCACACCGTTGGCGAGAAGTGCATGGCCTGCTCGACCTGGCGCTCCACGAGATCGCGAGCCAAGATCTGCGGGAAGCCAGGGATGTCATAGATGTACTTGTCGGGGTACAGCGCAGCCAACTGGCCGCCGAGCTGGGGCAAGCTGTCGATGATCTTGGTCTTGGCGGTCCGCAGACCAGCGTAGAAGGCAGCAAAGAGGCCGGATGGCCCGCCTCCAACGATTGTGATATCGTAAACTGACGGATCTGTCATGGCTGAGCTCCTCTGTGTTCGTTCGCTGCTCGCGCCTGGGCCGGATTATACCAGCAAAGCCTTGCATGGTCAAACATCGGCCAACTGCAAGGTCACGAGTTGAGCAGGTTCGCACGCCGGCTCGACATAACGGCTTGACAAGTCTCGAGATCCGTGGTATACTATGCGCATAACCCGAAAAACCGGGTAAGGAGTAATAGCGCATACAGGGGTAGGAGGAGGAAAGGCGTATGCCAGTAGAGGATGTCATTGTTCAGCCCGAGCAGGCCCCGGTGGTCGTTGCACTCGAACCTGCGCATCACGCGGTTCATAGCATGCTGCTGGTGGTGGAGGCAGAGAAGCTCTCTGGGCTGGCTGAATGGGTGACGCGCACGGCGGACTCGATGTCACCCGGGGAGCGGAAGAAGCATGAGTTCGTCATCATGGGCTTCTTTCATGCCATCCTTCCAGGGGCGAGCTGGCCCAGCTTTCCGGCCTATGTCGACCACCTGGCAACACGCAATCCGCGTGAGTTGAGGGACCGGATGCTGGATGCGTATGCCAGCTTCGCGCCCAAGGGTGCGGGGCCGGACCGCGCAGGTGCGAGTGATCTGGCGAACCTTGACTTGGAAGCCGTGCTCAAGGATGAGGAGAGCTATCTCGGCTTTCTGCGGGAGCGGTTCGACGCCAGCAGAGTGGATGAGGAGTTGGAGGCCCGGGCATACGCCTATGTCGTGGACCCGCCCGCGATGCAGGAACTGATCGTCACCCACCTGCGCAAGATGTGGAATGAGCATCTTGGGGCCGAATGGGCACGCGTGGAGCCGATGTTGATCGATTCGGTGCGAGCTTTCGAACAGACTGACCTGAGAAATATGGAGAGGCGCGAGGCTGTGTCCTGGGTTCTCGGGCACGAGCTGGAGGGAGAACACTGGCAAGAGCTGCTCGACGAGGCAGATCGGATTGTGCTCATCCCCTCGGCTCATGTGGGGCCCTACGAGAACAAGTTTCGGGATGGGGGCAATCTATGGCTGCTGTTTGGCGCCCGGTTGCCTGAGGGCAGCCAGTTCTACGCGCCAGATCTGAGCCGGGCCGAGATTGTGGTGCGATTGAGCGCGCTCGCCGACGATAACCGACTGCGGATCCTGAGGACGGTTGCGGAGGCAGGCGAGCTGGCGTCCCAGGATGTCATGGCGGGGCTAGGGCTTAGCCAATCAGCTGCATCCCGCCATCTGAAGCAGCTGAGCGCCACTGGGTATCTCTTGGAGCGACGATGTAATGGCGCCAAGTGCTATCGGCTGGATCCAAAGCGGATCCAAGATACGTTGCAGGCTGTGTCCAAGTTCCTGCTGGCTAGCTAGCAGGGCAGCAAAGGGAGGGTGAAATGCTTACGTTAGGGGATGCCTTGTCCGAGATGGAGTTGCGTAAAGAGATGCTGGCCGAGGTCCAGCAGTACCGGCTGGCACGACAGGTCACCGGGCGCGAGCTGGGCTGGCAGGTGCGCGTCATGCGCGATGCGGCAGCCCACGGAGGCCGCCTGGTATTGAACAGATTCGGGGCGTTTCTGGTAGAGTGCGGTTGCGAGCTGCAGGGGCGGTTCGAGGTCAAGCCACGTCGCACGACGGGGTAGAACACAGATCTCTCTTCCCTCAAAGATTGGCCAAGGCGCCCAGACCTGAGTCTGGGCGCCTATGCATAAAGCCCCGGGCTGTGCAGTCCACAGCCCGGGGGTGCGTTGTTCGGCGGCCGACTGCCTAGGGCGGTGAGATGGTCAGGGTGGCTTCAGCGTTCGCCTCCACTTGCTCTGCATCGAACAGCATTGGATGGTACTCTATGTTCTGCCACATGGCGATGAAATCCTCGCGATGGGGGTGGAATAGGTGACCGCTCTGACCCGTGGTGTGGATCGCCACCGAGTTGCCGAAATCGCTCAGGTCGGCGATGTATCGCTGCGAGGCGCCGCCGGTCATTGCGAACGGGGTGCCGACGCTGAACCACGCCGCGTCGACGCTGAAGCTATCTCCTCTGGCTGGGATGGTGTCGCTGTTGAAGAGGGACTCGAGCAGCCCGATGCCGGACTGACCAAGGGGGTTGTGAACGAAGGTCTTGGTGTGGAGTTCACCCCACTGCCATTGGCTGGGATCATTGCCAATCTCTTCCTGAAGCCAGGCAACTGCCTGGGAAAAGCTGCGATCTACGATATCATCCCGACTCTCCGTCTCCGGCGTGTTCCCATCGTCGAACCACGGATTGGCATCCTGAGCCATCAGCTCGATCATCAACGGCACATGGATGCTAGAGTCGGCGCGGTACCTGTCCATGAGTGGATCGCCGAGCTCGTCACGGAAGGTGTTTTCGACCAGGAACCAGTACCAAGCTTGGAACACAGACGCACCGACGCTGTCAACCTCGAGGTAGAGATCCCATCCCTGGACAAGCTCTAATGCCTGCGTTTGCAGCTCCCCTTCTGGCTTCACCGCCGA
>JBFFCR010000017.1:0-18914 GCA_041559855.1 Anaerolineae bacterium
CATCGCCACTGTGCTAACGCTACCTACCAGATCAGCGCAAAGTCTGTACGAAAAAGAGTGCGATATCCTGATTTGTGTAGAAATGATCGTTGAACCCACAGAACTGGAACCCCAGCTTCTGATAGAAGCAGAGAGCCGGATAGTTCTTGGTAGTCGCCTCAGCCAGGATCATGTGCAGACCGTGATCCCTGGCCCATATCCGCGCATGGCGCACCAGGGCGCTCCCCACTCCCTGGCGGCGATGGGCCCGGTCCACAGCCATGTGGGCTATCCAGCCCAGCCTCTGCCAGGGCTTGGCGCGCAAGTCGATGTACCCGTGGACCTCGTTGTCTACCTCAGCCACGAGGAACCCTTCACCCTGCTGCCAATCCTCGACCAACTGCTCGAGGTTGCGGGGATAATCAGCCCGCATACGCCGCGGCAGCCGCACCGTGTGAAAGGTGACGCCGACCTGAGACTCCGTCTCCTCGAACTTCATCTGCCAGACATGATCGGTGACACTGCTGTGGTCTAGCAAGAGACATGCATTCAAGTCAGCCAACATTGCTGGACGAACGATCATGGTCCCCTTCCCCCGTCAGGTTCAGATCGATTGTACCATTCCCACCCGGAAAAGGCAAGCAACCGAAGCCATAGTATCCCCAGCCATGGCTCTAGGACCGGAATCGGTCGCTCAGTCGCTCGATCAGCCTGATTGTGAATTCCTGGATTCGCTCCCTCCAGCGCCATAACGCCAGGGCGGCGCCAGCGATCGCAACCAGAAGCACAAGCCACCACACCGGATCGATCTGCACGGCGTTGGCCCCGATCATGATCGATACCACGATCCCCGGCAGGCGTCCCACGATCATCAATACCAGGTACTGGCCGGTCGGCATCGGCGTCAGCCCGGCAGCCAGACAGGCCAGATCATCCGGAGCGAAAGGGAACAGCCAGACCAGGAAAAAGAATGGCGCCCCACCCCGGCGGACCAGATCGTCCAGGCGCGCCATCGATTGCTGCCCGATCAAGCGGACTACCAGGGGACGTCCGAAGCGGCGGGCAAGAGAGAACGTGATGAATGAGCCTATGGTGATGCCGATCACCGCGTACAACGTCCCCAGCCAGGGACCGTAGAGATAACCACTCACCAACTGGATTGCCTGCCCCGGGATCGGAGCAAGCAGGGCCTGGATAATCGTCAGCAGGATGATGGCAAGTGGCCCCCACACCCCAGACCCCTCGACCCAGGCGCGGATCTGGTCCTGGTCTGACAGACGATCATAGATCGGCCGCCACCAGAGGATGGTCGCCGCAACCAGGGCCGCCACGACAAGACCGGCTACAAGCCACCACTTCCAGGACACGGAGGTGCGACGCTCAGACACCGTCCCCTCTTGAGCGCTCGCCTGCTGCCTGGGGCAGGGACTGCCTGGGCACTGGCAACTCGGCCTCAAACCAATCAAACTGGCCAAGCGAGCGAAATCCCGACTCTTTCAGCGCCACCCGCAAAGAATAGTCGCCCAGGGGCACCATCATACCGATCTCATCCAGACCCGCAGCCACCGCATAGTCCAGAGCTGCATGTGCCAGCGCAATGCGCACCGCCTGCCTCGAGGCAGCTAGCGACTCGATCCATATCCCGCGGTAGAGCAGGGTCTGGACCTCACTCAACTCGGCGCACCCGGCGATCTTGGCGCGGGACTCGGCCACTAGCAGGGTCCAGCCGCTGCTCTCCACAGGACTGCCCACCAGATCAGCGTTGGGAAGGACCCCGCTCTGTTGCATGCACCGTATTGCATCTTCCCAGTCGCGCGCCTCCCGGATCGTCACCCCCAGCGCGTGCCAGGGACGGGGCATCCCATCCTCAGGCCGGAAGATCAGCAGCTCGCACCTCTTTGCGCGGTGGAAGCCAGTCCGCTCAAAGGCGCGGGCCGAACCGGCATTCCCCGTGGAGACGACGGCCCTGGCATTGCCCGCGAGGTTCGCGCCATAGGCCGCCGCCGCGCCGACCAGCCTGGTAGCCAGCCCACGCCCTGTCCAATCGGGGTGGACGGCCAGCAAGTCGATCTCCCAGTGCCGTCCCTGCGCGCCATTGGTCAGAAAGGCGACGACAAAGCCCACCACGCCGTCCTCGCCGCTAGCGAGCCAGGCACGCTGGGCATCGCCGCTCAGCATGGCCTGCACCTGCGGTGCCGTGTAGGGCGACTCGTTGAATGTCGCCCTCTCCACACCCAGCAGCCCTTCCGCGTCGCTCAGCGAGCCGTCAAAGGCACGGATGATCAAGTCCCCTTGCATGGTGTTCACTATAGCAGCAAACTGATCCATCGTCAAGGTCGTTTGCCAGCTCGCATCAACAATGGTACAATGGCGCTCGCCGGATATCCCATCTCCGTACAGGGAACCAGTCACGGAGCTGTGGGAAACGCCCAAGTACCGGGCACACACCATCGAGGAGAGTGCTTGTGAGAGCCAAGAGAACGCTGTTGCTGATCGCAGTATTTGTGGGCGGCATGACGAGCCTGGGCGTTGAGCTCACTGCAGCACGGCTCCTCGATCCCTTTTTCGGCAACTCGCTCATCATCTGGGCCGTACTTATCGGCATGGTGCTGCTCTATCTGACGGTGGGGTACTATGTCGGCGGCAAGTGGGCAGACCGCAAGCCGCACTACAGGGTGCTCTACCAGATCATAGCCTGGTCCTCGCTCTTCATAGGGCTGGCACCGTTCATCGCCCGACCGGTGCTGCGCTGGTCGGTGCAGGGATTCGCCCAATACAGCGTTGGCATCCTGGGCGGCTCGCTCCTTGGCGTAGTCGCCCTCTTTTCCATACCGGTCACCCTACTGGGATGCGTCTCGCCGTTTGCCATTCGCCTGTCCATGTCCGACGAGAGCGTCGAATCGTCGGGCAACGTCGCCGGCGGGCTCTATGCCCTTTCCACAGTGGGCAGCCTGGTGGGCACCTTCTTGCCCGTCCTGGTCCTGATCCCCAACATTGGCACCCGGAACACCTTTCTGTCCCTGGCCTTTATCCTGATGGCAGTCTCGTTGGTGGGCCTCTTTGTCGAGCTGAAGGTTCGCGCCCTGCCGTACCTGCTCATGCCTGCCGCGATTGTCGCCCTGATCGTGCTCCTACCCGGCGGCGTCATCAAGCCGGTTGAGCACGGCGAGCTCCTCTACGAGACCGAGTCGGCCTACAACTATATCCAGGTGATCCAATGGGACGGCGAGACGTGGCTCAAGCTCAACGAGGGCCAGGGCGTGCACTCGATCTATGACCCTGATTCAGTGCTTGTCGGCGGGATATGGGACTATTTCCTGATCGCCCCCTACTTTAACAATCCTCCTTACATCGCCGACCAGGTAGGCAGTCTGGCCCTCATCGGCTCGGCGGCAGGAACCGTGCCCAAGCAGTACACGGCCGTCTACGGTCCCATTCCCATCGACGGCGCCGAGATCGATCCAGAGATCATCCGCGTGGGGCGCGAGTACTTTGACATGACCGAGCCGAACTTGAACGCCGTGGCGCAGGATGGGCGCTACTTTCTCGCCAACAGCCCTCAAACTTACGACGTCATCGCCCTCGACGCCTACCGCCCCCCCTATATTCCCTTCCACCTGACCACGCGCGAGTTCTTTCAAGAGACGTACGAGCACCTGACAAAGAACGGCGTGGTCGCCATCAACGCTGGCCGCACGCGAACCGACTGGAGCCTCGTAGAGGTGTTGGCCAGTACCCTCAAGGCCGCCCAATTCTCCAACGTCTATCTGGTCGATCTGGGAGACAATGCGAGCGGGCTGAGCAACGTCCTGATTGTAGCCACCAAGCAGCCGACCAGGCTGGAGAACCTGGCGGACAACACCGCCCTGATGACCCATCCCCTGCTGAAGGAGGTCGCGGAGGAGGCCATTGACCGCGCGACCGAATTCACCACCCCTACTACCGTGTTTACCGACGACAAGGCCCCGGTGGAGCAAGTCGTCCACGGCCTGATCCTCAGCTTTGTTGCCGGTGACTAGCGGGTTCCATCATCCGGCAGAGACCTGCAAGAGCCCCGGGGTCAAGCCGGCTTCTGACCAACCACAAACACAATCTGCGTCTGCCAGCGCACGGTCTGCCCGGCCAATTCTCGCTCGTACAGGGCCCGCACCTGAGCCAGCTCCTCATCCGCGATCTGCCGCAGCAGGTGTTGCGCGTACGAGGGCCGCTCGCGGTCCGCTCCCAACGCAAACCACTGGTCGATCGTAGTCGGGCTGATCAGCACGTCGGTCTCCTGGACCTGCTCGGCAACCCTGGCGTCCTCGAACCCGGCAGTCTCCGCCGCTGCTTGCAGGTCGGCTGGCAGCCAGTTGACCAGCGGCGAATCCTGCGCAGCGTAGATCTGTTCTTCGGCCTCGCGCACGCGCGCGCTGAGATCATCCCCCAGCGCCACCAGATCCACCAGATTGTACAGCCGTTGCGCCCGCCGCACGACCGTTTCTGCCAGACTCAGGACGCCCCCGGGTTTGAGGAACTCGCCCACCATGCGCAGGGATGCGGCCTTGTCGGGGAGCGCGCCCAGGGCGTTGCGCCCCACGACGGCGTCAAAACGCAGCAACTCCTCACCGCGCAGGGCCAGCAAGTCGCGCAGTTCATCCGCAGCGCCAACCAGTATCGTGGGACGCTCCATCTCGGGCAGCCGCTCAGCCTGCTGGCGCAATCCCTCGCCCGCCTGCCGGTCCCGCGCCAGCGCCCAGGTTCCGCCCGCGGGCGCGCGCCGCAGGATCTCCCAGGTGAGCAGCCCGCTGCCCGCGTTGAGGTCCAGCACGACGTGGTAGCGCTGCAACCGGGCGTCGTCGAGCACCCGATCCCGCAGGCGGCCTAACTGCTCGCCTGTGTTGCTGACAGCTCGCTGCAGCCAGCGGGCGCTGGCCCCCATAGCAGGCGCGACGGTCAGGATCTCGGGCGCGTCCTCTTCCTCCAGCATGGCAGCCAGTTGCGCCTCGCGGCGACGGGCCACAGTGTCACGGATGCCCCGCTCGTAGCCCTGATCGCTGGGCTCGTAGAAAATCCGCCCCTGGAGGTTGTCGGGCAGGTATTGCTGGGCCACCCAGTGGTCGCGGTAGGCGTGAGGGTAAAGATAGCCCTGCCCGTGCCCAAAGCCCTCCGCGTCGCGACTCGCATCCCGGAGGTGTCGCGGGACGTCGCCCTCCTGCTCCTTCTCGACGAACGAGAGCGCGTCAAAGAACGCAAAGGCCGAGTTCGACTTGGGCGCCGTCGCCAGGTAGAGGGCAGCCTCTGCCAGGTGAAAGCGACCCTCGGGCAAGCCCACCCGGTCAAATGCTTCGGCACAGGCGGTCACCACGCGGACGGCGTTCGGATCGGCAAGGCCCACGTCCTCGCCGGCAAAGATCAACATGCGGCGAAAGATGAACCGCGGGTCCTCGCCGGCATAGACCATCTTGGCCATCCAGTACAGGGCTGCGTCTGGATCGGAGCCCCGCAGCGACTTGATAAAGGCGCTGATGGTGTCGTAGTGATAGTCGCCATCCTTGTCATAGAGCACGGCCCGGCGCTGGATGCTCTCCTCGGCCTCGGCCATGCCGATGGCGATAACGCCATCCTCATTGGGCGGAGTCGTCTCTACCGCCAGTTCGAGCGCGTTGAGCACGCCCCGCGCGTCGCCGTTGGCCACATCGACCAGGTGGGCCAGCGCATCGGCATCGATCTCGACCTCCAGCTTGCCATAGCCCCGCTCCGCATCGGCCAGGGCATTGTGCGCGATGGCACGCAGGTCCGCCTCATTCAGAGAGCGAAACTGAAAGATGCGACTGCGGCTGACCAGGGGGCGGTTGACGCTAAAGTAGGGGTTCTCGGTCGTTGCCCCGATGAGGAGGACGGTGCCGTTCTCCACCCAGGGCAGCAGGGCATCCTGCTGCGCCTTGTTCCAGCGGTGCACCTCGTCCACAAAGAGGATCGTCCGTTGGCCGTGCAGAGCTCGCCGATCCTGGGCCTCCTTGGTCACCCGTCGGATGTCGGCCACCCCAGCCAACACCGCGTTCAGCGTCTCAAAGTGGCTCCGCGTGGTGTTGGCAATGACCGCCGCCAGCGTGGTCTTGCCGGTGCCCGGCGGCCCGTAAAAGATGACCGATGAGAGCTGGTCGGCCTGGATGGCCCGCCGCAGCAACCGGCCCGGCCCGACGATGTGCTCCTGGCCGACGAACTCGTCCAGCGTGCGGGCCCGCATCCTGGCTGCCAGCGGCGCTTCCTGCTCGATCTGTTCCTTGCGCGCGTGGTCAAAGAGGTCCATGCTTGCATTGTACTTCAAGAGGGGAAAAACACAAGTCAGCGGAATGAGCAGTCGTGGTACCACGAAATCTGCGAGACCAATGACAGGGTTGGGAGGCTGCCGTCCAACGCGCCCGACTTGTCATCCGAACGTACGTGAGGAATCTTGCCTTCTCCCCGCGGAAGGATTTCTCCCTCCGGTCGAAATGACAGGGTTGGGAGGCTGCCGTCCAACGCGCCCGATTTGTCATTAGTATGTTGGTTCCTAGTATGTTGGTTCCTGTTAGGTTTGAGCCGTACGGTGTAGAATGGAGAAGACACGGCAGATCGATTGTCATTAGGTCTGGGAGACCGATTCGGAGCTGCGATCGCCGTGTCTAGTCCAGGTGAAACCCGAACAGTTGTCTGGACCCTAGAGTCCGTATTCGCTAGTGCGGGTTCAATCTGATTATACCGAAAGGAACCGAGAATGACAAAGGCCAGTGAGCTATTCGTAGGAATCGATGTTGGCAAGGCGAAGAACGATATGCATGTCCATGGGTTGGTCGACGAGTCGCAGTTCCACAATGATGCAGAAGGGATCCGAGAACTGGTGGACAGCATGCGGGAATTGTCGCCGACGCTGATCGTGGCCGAGGCCACAGGCGGATACGAGCGGCTGATGGTTGCAGAACTGAGTGCAGTAGGCCTGCCGATCGCGGTGGTCAATCCCACAAGAGTCCGGCGCTTCGCCGATTCGCTGGGCCAGTTGGCCAAGACAGACAAGATCGATGCGCGTACGATAGCCCACTTTGCCAGTGTAGTGCGTCCGCCGGTTCGGTCACTGAAAAGCGAAGAAGAAGAGTGTTTGGGCGATCTTTTGGACCGCCGTCGGCAGGTGATCGCCATGCAAACAGCGGAGAAGAATCGGCTGCATACGAGTCGGGGGTGGATGCGTGATGATATCGAGGAACACCTCGACTGGCTGGCAGCCAAGCTAGATAAGCTGGACCAGGAGATTGCCGACATAATCGGCAACAGCCCGGAATGGAGCGAGAAAGCAACTCTGCTGCGCAGCGTGCCCGGAGTTGGGCCAGTCACGGCCGCTACGTTGCTGGCCGACCTGCCCGAACTCGGCACTCTGAACCGCCAGAAAATCGCAGCGCTGGTTGGAGTGGCCCCATTTAACAAAGACAGCGGCAAGAAACGGGGCAAGCGCAGGATCTTCGGTGGTCGCGCATCGGTACGGCGGGCTCTGTACATGGCGGCGCTATCTTGCACCAGACACAATCCAGTCATCAAGCGATTCTACGATAGTCTAGTCGACCGTGGCAAGCTGAAGAAGGTCGCTCTCACTGCATGCATGAGAAAGCTGCTCGTCATCCTGAATGCAATGGTTCGGAAACAGGAGGTCTGGACTCATACCCCACCTTCCTAACAGGATCTCAAACTTGACAAACAAGACAGTTGCTCCACGGGCGGCAGATCTATCACGATGTCACAGGGCCAGGGATGCCCATTGAAAACATTGTGACCGCTGGCGCGCTCTGGAGCCAGGCGTTTCGAGTTTGCTGGAATGAACCCGTTATCTAACCGAATCCCGGTAGGCGCGGACCTTCTCATCCGTGGTCATCTCAAACCCGCACCCAAAGGTCATGATGTATCCCGGGGTATCGTGAAAGAGCTCAACCAGGTCGTCACAATAGGCACGGAGCTCTTCTGTTGAGCCGGTGGACATCAACGAAGCCGGTACGTTGCCGCCGATCGTAAACCTGCCACCAAGGACCTCCTTGACCCGGCGCATGTCGGTCCTGTCAAAGAACCAGTAGCAGGACTTTTCCGGCATCTCGGCAATGGTTTCGAGGCGGCTGTCGTACGTACCCTCGACAAACAGGGCATTGGTCAGACCCTCTTCATAGAAGGCCATCATGACCGCTTTGAAGGTCGGCCAGTAGAATTTTTCGAATTGCTGCTGAGACATAAAGCCATCGGCGCCTTTGTGCAACGGAAACATGACACCGGGCCAGCCCATCCTGTCGCAGTTCTGAATGACCGGGTTCACGATGACGGGCACGTACGCTTCACAGGCGGCGATGACCTCGTCAGGACGGCGGAACAGGTCGGTGAGGATGCCCCTGGTGCCGCGCAGGGTGTCCCCGAGAAAGTCAAAGGGCGCTTTGCAGAAAGCGCCTCCCGGGCTGCTGGGAAAACCAGATGCTGCCACCAGGGCGCGGGTCTTTCGGACCTCAGCCATCTGCGCCACAAGGGCGTTGCCGGCTTCCATCAGGGTGTTCAGGGCTTGCTGGAGGGAGGGCGAGCCAAACGGCAGGGCCAGGGTCGTGGTGTCGACGATTTCTGTGATCTGGGGAAAGTTGGGCAGCATCGCGAGACCACCCAGGTTCGAGAACATGCGCGGAGTGTACTTTCGCAGGAAAAAGCCCGAAGGGTCTGCGATGAACTCCTTGTATTCATCCGACGTCATGTATTCGCCTTCGATCATTTGAAGGGTCAGGTCATCCGGCAGCTTCTGCCCACCCCAGACATAGGTTTCCAGCCCCAGCATGTCCATGACCGGACCCGCGTAGGACCAAGGGTTGATGGCCAGGTCAGGTTGGAACTCGAGATGGAACTCCACGATCGGATCGTGCAGCTTCTCGGGGTGGTACATGATGTCCTTGCCATTGAGACCTCTGCGCCGCAGAGCGTATTCGCGAAGCCCTGTACCCATGTCGGCGATGATGCGGTCTGCCGGCTCGATGTCGTAGGCTCTGCGCACGCGCGTGATGCGCTCCCTATAGCTCGCTTCTGCCTCCGGGCTGATGAATTCGACCGGCGCTTTCTGCCAGTGGTCCAGGCGCAGCTTGCGTCTCTCCAGGGGAGATAGCTCATGCCAGTTCTCGGGCTTTACGAACATGTCGAACTCCTATACTCGTTCTTTCGCCAGGGCAGCAGCAACCAAGGCATCATGACCGAAGGCGTGCGCTTGGAGCTAGGCCGAGACCCCTCAGCCGCTGCGCTCCTTCGGAGTGATGCTCCTGGGATGGCTCCGAGCTAGCCTGCGCTGGCCCTATTCCTACGGCACCCAGCGGATGCTGTTGGAGCGGCACTGGGGACAGGTCCGCTCGGCGTTGCGGCTAAAGAACCCGGTCCAACTGTGACCGCAGCGCATGCACTCGAAATTGGCGTCCTGGTTCTCGTCGGCAGGCTTGGGATTGCGCGGGCTCGGCACGCGGGCCTGGGCCAGGGCGGTCCTCGTTTGCTCGACCTCGTCAGGCGTGACCTGCCGGCGGATCTTTTCCACCTCTGTCATGATGGTCTGCCAGCGCGGGCCCTCGGCGGCGGAACACCACTCGAGTTGCAGTCGCTGGGGACGGCTGCCCGCCTTTTCCAGGCCAGCCCACAGGCCGTCGACGCGGCGCGTGGTGCTGCGGTTGGCGTCGATGTAGTGGCAGTCGGCATAGTGGCAGCCCGACACCAGGACCACCGGCGCGCCCTTTTTGAATGCATACCAGACGAATTCGGGGCTGACCCGGCCCGAGCACATGGTGCGGATGATGCGCGCGTTGGGCGGGTAGGCCATGCGGCTGACGCCGGCTGTGTCGGCCCCGGCGTAGGAGCACCAGTTACAGGCAAAGGTGACGATCTTGTCCAGGGGGCGCTCGTCGAGGATGGCGTCGATCTGGGCATAGATGGCCTGGTCGGAGAAGTGGCGCATCTCGATGGCGCCGAATGTGCATTCTCCGGCGCAGGTGCCGCACCCGGCGCAGGCGGCGCTGGTCACGCGGGCGACCTGCTTCTTCTCCCACTGGATGGCCCCAAAGGGACAGACCGCGGCGCAGAGGCCGCACTTTTTGCACAGGTCCTCGTCCACGACGGCGGTGATCGCCTCTACCGCGAATTTCGGTTTCTTCAGCAGGATGGCGGCGTGCGAGGCAGCCGCGGAGGCCTGGGTGACGCTCTCGCGCACGTCTTTGGGACTCTCGGCGGCCCCGGCGATAAAGACGCCCTTGGTCGGCGTGTCCACCGGGCGCAGCTTGGCATGGGCCTCCTTGAGAAAGCCGCTGGGCGACTTGGAGAGGCTGACGAGCTGGCGAACGGTCTCGGTGTCGGTTGCAGGCGTGGCCCCCACGGCGAGCACGAGCATGTCGAATTCGTGGTTCTCCAGCCGGTTGGCGGTGGTGTTCTCGACCACGACGCGGAGGTTGCCGCTGGTGGGGTCCTCGCGCACGTCTCCGGGCAGGCCGCGGACGTAGCGCACGCCGTTGCTCTTGCTGCGCATGAGCAGCTCCTCGAATCCCTTGCCAAAGGCGCGCAGGTCGGTGTAAAAGACAGTGATGTCGGTGTCGGGATAGTTATCTTTGAGGTACTGCGCCTCTTTGACGGTGTTCATGCAGCAGATGTTGGAGCAGTAGGGATTGCCCCGCTCAGGATCCACGGTGCGCGAGCCGACGCACTGCACGAATCCGATGCGCCGCGGGCGCTCCAGGTCGCTGGGCCTGCCAAAATGGCCTTCGAGGGGCCCGCCGGTGGAGACCAGGCGCTCGAACTCCATGCTGGTGACGACGTTGGGGAAGCGGGTATAGCCGTACTCATCCAGCGCCGTAGGATCGTATACATCCATGCCGGTCGCGACGACGATCGTCCCCACCTCGAGGTTGCGGATCTCGTCCTGCATGTCAAAGTCGATACAGTTCTTCTCGCAGGCCTCGATGCACTTGCCACAGGCGATCGGGTTCTGGCCCAGGCATTCATCGGCCATCACAATATAGGAGGAGGGCACGGCCTGGGGGAAGGCGATGTGGATGGCCTTGCGGCTGCCGAGGCCGATCTGGAAGCGGTCGGGCACGACGACGGGGCACACCACGGCGCAATCCCCGCACGCTGTGCACTCGTTCTCGTCTACATAGCGCGCTTTCCTGCGGACGCGCGCCCGAAAGTTGCCCACGTATCCTGAGACGTCCTCTACCTCGGCAAAGGTTAGCAGTTCGATGTTGGGATGTCGACCGACATCCATCATTTTCGGGCCGAGAATTCATATACTACATTCGATGTCGGGGTAGACCTTGTCCAACTGGGCCATGATGCCGCCGATGGAGGGCTCCTTCTCGACAAGATAGACCTTGTGCCCGGCGTCGGCGAGATCCAGGGCGGCCTGGATGCCGGCGACCCCGCCGCCGATCACCAGTGCGGCGTCGGTGACGGGGATCTGCTCCTCGTCCTGGGGATAGAGCCAGTTGGCGCGCGCCACAGCCACCTTGACGATGCCCTTGGCCTTTTCGGTGGCGGCGGGGCGGTCGCTGGGCGTCACCCACGAGCAGTGCTCGCGGATGTTGGCCATCTCCAGCAGGTAGGGGTTGAGCCCGGCGCCCTCGATGCACTGGCGAAAGATCGCCTCGTAGGACGTTGGCGAGCAAGAGGCCACTACGACCCTATTGAGGTTGTGTTCGTAGATGGCCCTCTGGATCTCCTGCTGGCCTGGATCGGCGCAGGTGTATTTGTTGCGGATGGCTGCAACCACGTTTGGCAAGGCCTCGGCATAGTCGCGCACGGCTGCGGTGTCCACCGGTCCGGCGATGTTCGAGCCGCAATCGCACACGAAAACGCCTATGCGCAAGTTGTCTGAAGGCAACTCGTCCCTCCTGTTCTAGTCTGTGGTGCGAATCAGATGTTCGCCCCTTGTCGTGCGGTGGGCCACAGCCCGCCGCGAGCCTGAGTGGCGGCGAGATTGGCGCAGCGGATCGCCAGATCCGCTGCGAGCCGTTGCGGTCAATGGTTCTAGCTGTCTCGTTCCTGCTGCCACCGTTCGTAGCGGCGGCCCCTGATATAGTCCTTGTCCTTCCACGCGCCCCGCTCGCGGGTAGCCTGTTCCACGGCCTCGTGGATCGTCTTTCTGAACTCTTCCGAGTCGAACTGCTCCTTGCGAAAGAAGTCAAAGGCGTGGAACTCGCGAAAGGCCTTGCGTTGCGATTCCATCGTCCCGTGCCCCGTGATCATGATGACGCGGGTGAATCCGCCGCGATCGTGGATCTCGGCCAGCAGGCGCATGCCGTCCTCGTTCGTCTCGTCGGTCTCTACCAGGCGGATATCAAGGATGGCCAGATCCAGGTCCTTGAGCTGCTCCATCTCGCGGCGCGCATCGTCCAGGGTGCCCACCGCCTTTACCTGGTATCCCTCCCGCTGAAGCAGGCCCGTCAGGAGCTGGCGCCAGTCTGCATAGTCTTCGACGATCAGGATCTTACCTCGCATAGTCTTCTCCGACTGTAGTAATCGCACTTGAACTTGCCAGTCGTTATTCGTCTGTGTCCCGTCCGGAGCGAGCACCCTGAGCTTGTCGAAGGGCGCTCGCGGAGACTCCTTCGACAGTGCCCCTCGACTGGCTCGGGGGGCGCCTCTGGATGCCTCCACTCGCGATCCGCGTCCAAATGCGCCTGTCCTACCTTTCCGGCCTTTTCCTCTAGATTGCGTCAGGCACCGGGATGGCGGGCAGGCGCCCGCCTGGAAGGCGGATGGTGAAGCACGTGCCCGCGCCCTCCTCGCACTCGACCGATATCGTTCCTCCCTGGCGCTCGATGAAGGTGCGCACCCACCACAATCCGAATCCCAGGCCGTCGTCGCTCTGCTTGAACATGTCCCACAGGTGCGCGGCCGTTTCCGGGGTGATGCCCGGCCCGGTATCGCTGATCTTGACGATCACCCACGGGCCCGCCTCGTCCTCCTCAGCCCGGGATCGCACGCCGAGGCGCCTGTGGGGGCGATCCTCCATGGCCTTCAGGGCGTTCGTGAGCAGCTCCAACAAGACGTCCACCAGCAGCGAGCTGCTTTCCACTGGGGGCAGGTGCTCCCCAAAGTCGCGGATCACCTCGACACCGGGCGGCGGGTCGGCGGCCTGGAGGGCCTCGGCGAGCAGGCGATTGGCGTCGAACCTAGCCTGGGGGCCGGTCTCCTGAAAGGGCCGGAACAGGGCGTCGGCCATCCGCAGGACAAACCTGCCGCTCCGTTCGATGCGCTGCAGGTTCGCCTCGATCCAGGCATCTTCGGCGGCGGGGAGGTCCAGCGCTGCCAGGCTGCGCCGGATCTCGGCGGCGCTGGCGGGCACCAGGCCCATCAAGTTGTTGATGCGGTGGGCGAGGGCGGTGGCGGCCTGGCCCATGACGGCCCATTTTTCGGCGGCGACGCGTCGTTCGTGCTCGTCCTGTAGCGCGTCGTGCATCGACTGCAGGCGGTGATGCTGGGTGGCGTTCTGAATGGCGATGACGGACACCTGAGCCAAGGCCTCCAGCAGCTCGACATCCTGTTGGTCAAAGGCCGTCATACGCGTGCTCTCGACCAGCAGCACACCCATCACCTGGTCGGGTGGTTCCTCGGCGCCCAGTCCGCCCAGCAGGGGGACGGCGACACCGGAGCGCATCTGCTCAAAAAGGATGACATTCTGCGGGTCGTTGTGTGCGTCGGCGCACAGATAGGGCCGCCGGTGCTGGGCCACCCAGCCGGTGATGCCGTGCCCGGGCCGGAACGTGTAGGCGCACACCTCGGGCGTCCAGCCCTCGCCCAGGTAGGCTCTGAGGACAAGCTCCCCGGTCTCGTGGTCCAATAGGCGGAGGGACCCGTGCTCCGCTGCGACGAGGTCCGTCGCCTCTTCCAGAATCAGGTTCAGCACCCGATCCACCTCGAGGCTGGAGGTCAGCGCCACGTCGATGATGTGCAGTGCCTGGAACTGGGCCGTCATCCGCGCGAGGCGCTCGGCCTGGTACAGGGCGGCGGCGGTCAGCTCGGCAAGCGGCTGCAAGAGGGCGGCCTCCTGCTCGCCAAAGGTGCGCTGGGGTGCACCATCTGCCACGACCAGCACGCCGCGCACTGTGTCCCGCCAGATAGAGGGCACGGCGATGGCAGAGGAGGACGCGTCCGGAGGGGCGATTGCCGCCTGTCGCGAGCGGGCAGCCTGGCGGATCAGGTCCTCGCTCCAGGGCGTCTCCCCGAGCCCGTGGGCCGCTGCCAGCTCGAACCGCCGGCATTGCGGATCGCAGAGGTAGAAGGCGCTGCCTGTGGCGCGGGCCAGGAGGCTTGCCTGTTGCACGGCGCTATCGAGAAAGTGGGTGTACGGTACCTCGGGCACCTGTCTACTCGTTCTCCTCGGCGACTGCCTGGCCTATCCAGCGGGTCAGGTCAGTCACTTCGACTGCCTGTCCGGTGTCAAGGTCGCGGGCGGCGCAGCTCAGGTGGATCTGGCATTTGGGGCAGGTGGTGAGCATGACGGGTGCCCCGGTCTCGCCGGCCTGGCGCAGCTTTTCGCGCTGCAGCAGCTTGGAAGTCGCGCCGCAGTTGATCCACGCCGGGGAGCCGCAGCAAATCGCCCGCTCGCGGTTGTCCTCCATCTCGGCCAGCTCCAGCTCCGGGACGGCAGCGAGGACGTCCCGTGGCGGTTGGTTCACCTTCAGGAAGCGGGCCATACGGCAGGGATCGTGATAGGTCACCCGGCCCGGCAGCGGCTCAAAGGCCAGCGTGCCCGCCTCGATCTCCTCAGCCAGGAGCTCTGTCAGGTGCATGGTCTCGAAGGGTAGCGGGCCCACGCGGGCGGGGTAGTCGTTCCTGAAGGCGTGGTAGCACTCGGCGCAGGTAAAGACCACCCTCTTGGCCCCGCTGGCCTCGATGGCCTGCACGTTCAGCTCGGCGAGGCGGCGGAATCCGGCCTCGTCGCCGGCAAGGAGCAGGTCGGCCCCGCAGCATCGCTCCGCGTCGCTGACGGCGGGCGTGATGCCGGCGCGGTTCAGCAGCCGGACCGCGCTGCGAGCGATCTCGAGCGGCTGTAGCTCCAGATCGGCAAAGATGACGTCGAAATAGGGTAGGCAGCCCACAAAATAGAGGGTATCACCGCTGTCGGACACGCGCAGATCGTCGCCGATCCAGCCGGTCCGGTCCTGGCGCGTGCCCAGGGCCTGGAGGCGCATGATCTCCTGGAGGATGCCGTCGTGGGCATAGGTGCCCCGCTCTCCGGCGCCGAATGCCTCAGCGCGCATCTCGATGATGAACTGCGAGAAATCGACGCCGGATGGGCAGCGGGTGCTGCACAGCCCGCAGGTCATGCAGGCCCAGAGCTGGGGATCGGTCACGGCTGCTACAGCGTCGCCAAAGACCACGCGCTCGACGATCCTGCGTGGCGAGTACTCTGGATCGACCCGCGCCAGCGGGCAGCTTCCTGTGCATTTGCCACAGTCGACGCAGAGGTAGGCGCGTGCTCTCTGGATGATGGGCTGAAAGTTCGTCACCTGGCGGCTCCTTCCCGATCCAGGACGGCCAGCCGGTCCACAAAGTCGCGCACCCTCGCGGCCAGTTCTGCGCCCGCCCCGGCGGGTACCTGGCAATAGTCGATCCGGTCCGCGAACCCGAGCAACCTGGCCAATTCGCGGGTCTCCTCGAATAGCTCGGCGGAACGGCGGCTGCCGAACTCGAAATGGCATTCCTCCGGCGCGCAGCTCGCCAGTATCACCCCGTCGGCGCCCTTTTCCAGGGCCTTGAGGACCAGGCTTGGCCCAATCTGGCCCATGCACTCCACCTTGAGGGGCCGCACGCCCGCCGGAAGGGCAAGGTGCTGCTTCCCAGCCTCGTCCAGGGATTGGTACGCATTCCAGTTGCAGGTTATGATCATCACACGCGGCTCTGTGCGCGCCATACATCCCCCTATGCCAGGAGCGCCTCCAGCATGGCCTCCAGTTGGTTGCCGGTCAGTTGCTCTGTGCTGATGGCGCCGGAAGGACAGCGGACGGCGCAGGTGCCGTCTCCCTGGCAGATCAGCGGGTCGATCCAGGCGACCCGGGCCTCGCCCTCACCCTGGAGCTGGATGGCGCCAAACTCGCACAAAAGCTCACAGTCACCGCAGCCCCGGCAGCGCAGCGGCTCCACCTGGTAGGTCACGACACCCGCGCGGGGATGCTGGCGCCCCAGCCAAGCAGCGGCCCGGGAGGCGGCAGCCTTGCCGGACAGCACTGGATCGGCGGCCGGGTCGCAGAAAAAGACGCCAGGCCGGTGCGTGCCGGCAGGATGCCACGGTGCCTGTGCGCGGGGCTGGCGTGCGGGAGGGCCAAAGGCGGCCTGGAGCCGGGCGAGTTCCGCCTTGTCGCGGGGTGCCAGCACCAGCGCCGAGCCCTTCCACTGAGCGCCCCCATCCACGATGGCCGTGAAATGGTCCGGGGTCTGCCGGATCTGAAGAGGAGCGCCGCCAGGGCGCACCGCCTGGATCCGCTGCGCGGACAGCGCGTCGTGACATGCGCCCGCGGCGGCGCCGTCACCCAAGATCAGCACGATCTGGTCCAGTGGCAGCGGTGCAGCGGAGCGCGCCGCGGATTGCCGCGCGTGGGCGACCGCCGCGCCGATCATCGCCTCGGCTGCCCCGGTGGCGGCTGCCGGGTCGTTCTCGTGGATCCAGGCGCACTGTTCGCGGATGTTTACGAACTCGAAGAGCGGGTTGCCGCGGTCGAAACGCTGGCCCAGCAGGTTGTCCTTGCAGCGCACCCGCTGGTAGGTGCAGCTATAGCAGACCTGGTCGGCGGTGCAGCAGGAGCAGGCCGCCAGCACCACACGGTTCAGGTTCTGTTCGGCAGCGGCCTGGTAGATGGCTGCGGCGGCTTCCTCCGAGCAGGACTGGGGCAGCACCTGTGAGTGTGTCACGCCCGGCCAATCGGCGGCAGCGCTCGCCACAGCCCCCGTGTCGACTATGTCAGAGATCTGGCCGTTGCACTGGCAGACGAACACCCCGATGCGCGCCGCGCCGGGCGCAGGTGCCATCGGGACTGCCGCCATCACCGGCTGCCGCTCGGAGAGCAGGTCGATCATGGCCTGGGCCGCGGCTGCAGAACCGGCCAGTGGATCGTCCGGCTCGGCCAGGTAGAGCCCACCCCGGTCACTAGTGCCCAATCCGGGGAACGCCTCCTGGAGGTCGAGTGCCCTGCTGGCCCAGATGAGGGCGCCGGCCTCCAATTCCTCAAAACACTCCTGCTGTTCGTGCAGGATGGCCCCGGGCTCGCATACCTCCTCGCAGGCCAGGCACTCAGAACAGGGCCCGCACATCAGGCAGCGCTGCGCCTCGGCAATGGCCATCTCGGCATCGTAGCCCAGCTCGACCTCGTCGTAGCTGCTCGTGCGGCGGGCCATGGGGATCGCCGGCGAGGCGTGGCGCGGCGCCGGGACCAGCTCCTCGGGCAGCAGCTCGCGGCGGGCAATCGGAGCCTCCCTGTCAGAGACCTGGAGTTCCTGCGGCGGGACGTCGCGCAGATAGGCGTCGATGCCCGCGGCGGCTTGCTTGGCCGAACCGATGGCGTCAATGACCGACACCGGCTGGGTGATGGCGTCGCCAGCGGCAAACACACCGGGGCGGTTGGTCATGTAGGACACGCGGTCGATGTTGAATGTCCCCTCGCGGGTGATGGCAAAGCCGTGATCCGCACCCAGGAAGGAGAGGTCGGGCGACTGGCCGATGGCCTGCACGACCATGTCCAGCTCGAGGGTGAACTCGCTGCCTGCGATCGGCACCGGGCGGCGTCGCCCCGAGCGGTCCGGTTCGCCCAGCTTCATGCGCACGCACTCGAGCGCGGTCACCTGCCCCTGCCCGTCGCCCAGGACGCGCACCGGCGAGACCAGGAACTCGATCAGGACGCCCTCTTCTTCAGTCTCCTCGATCTCTTCGGACTGAGCGGGCATCTCGGTGCGGGTGCGGCGGTAGAGGATGCGCACGTCGTCCACACCCAGCCGCCTGAGAGAGCGCGCCACGTCCATGGCGGTGTTGCCGCCGCCGATGATGGCTACCCGCGTGCCGGCCCCGCTGGCAAGATGGCCCAGCGCCCTGGCCTGCCAGCCGGCAGTCCCGTCCTCGTGGGCCAGGTTGATCGTCCTGAGCAGGTCGATGCCCGATACCACACCGCCTAGCTCCTCACCCGGGATGCGCAGCTGGTGGCTGTGGTGCGCGCCGACCCCGATAAAGACAGCGTCATAGCCCATCTGCCGCAGATCATCGATGGTGTGCAGCCCCCCGGGTCCGATGGGTGAGTTGAGCCGGATCTCGACGCCGATGCGCTCGATGCGCTCGATCTCTTGCCGGATCACCTCGCGGGGCAGCCGGTATGGCGGGATGCCGACGGCCATCATGCCCCCGACCACCGGCAGCGCCTCGAACACGGTGACGCGATGGCCCCTGCGGGCCACGTTGTCGGCCACGGCCATGCCCGCCGGTCCGGCGCCGATCACGGCGACCCGCTTGGCGCCGGGTGCGGGTTGCTGGACTGGTTCCGGGGAGGCGGTCTCGGGATGGGACAACGCCCAATCGGACACAAATCGCTTCAAGAGGCGGATCGACACCGCCTCGTCCACCTCGGCGCGGCGGCAGTTGATCTCGCAGGGGTGGGTGCAGATCCTGCCGCAAATGCCAGGGAAGGGAATCGCCTTCTGGATAAGATCCAGCGCCTCGCGAAAGCGCCCCTGAGCGATGAGGGCTACATATCCCTGGACATGGATGCCGCCGGGGCACGCGTTGGCGCAGGGGGCCTTGCCCAGTTTGTCGATGACGGCGCAGCCGGGCTGGGCGCCCTCGACCAGATAGATCGCCTTGCGGTCGGTGCCGGGCACCGTAACGGGGCAAACCTCCAGGCAGTCCTCGCAGGCGGTGCACTTGGACAGGTCCACGTAGCGGGGGTGCTGCCGCA